>NZ_VFJB01000003.1:307500-419076 GCF_008362905.1 Deferribacter autotrophicus | reverse complement strand
TGTTAAAGGTACAATAATTCCCCAGTAAAAGGCCCTTAAAAATCCCCACCTGTGTATGTTAACATCCTCCAACAAATACACAGGTTGGAGGAAATAAAATGCTGGGGGTAGAAATGTATTACACAGTAAAGACATTGTTGTCGCAAGGCAAAAATATTTCCCAAATAGCCAGGGAATTAGGGATCGACAGGAAGACAGTGAGAAAGATAAGGGACAAAGTGAAAGACGGTAAAGTAGAAACACCCAAATTTTCAAGAGTAAGTGTTTTAGAGGCTTACAAAGAAGAAATAATCGAATACCTCTCAGAAGGTTTAACAGCAGTATTAATCCATCAGAAACTAATAAGTGATCATGGTTTATCCGTAAGCTACAGTTGTGTGAAAAAGTATGTTAGGAAATTAAAAGGCCCGGATGGAATTTATGTCCCATTAATTTCCCCACCAGGCGAAGAAGCCCAAGTGGACTTCGGTTACATAGGTTATCTTTATGATAGCGAAAAAGGTAAAAAAGTAAAGAGCTGGATATTTTGCATGGTGCTATCTCATAGCAGATATAAATATTATGAAATAGTTAGGAGTCAGGACGTAGAAACATTTTTAAGATGCCACATTAATGCATTTGAATATTTTGGAGGAATTCCTAGAGTAATCAAGATAGACAATTTAAAATCTGGAGTATTGAAAGCAAATTTTTATGAACCTGTAATACAGAAAGAGTATGCTGCAATGCTTGAATATTACGGTAGCAGTCCATTTGCTTGTAAGGTGAGATATCCCCAGGAGAAAGGGAAAGTGGAAAGCGGAATTAAATATGTGAAGAATAATTTTTTCAAATCAATTCAAGAAAAAGATTATTATAAAGTCAAAGGTCTTCTACGAAAGTGGCAAGACAATGTATGTAACAAGAAAATACATGGCACGACAAGAAAAATTCCTTTTGAACAATTTGTAGATAAGGAGAAAAGTAAATTGCAGCCTTTACCATCTCAGAGATACGAGGTTTATGACATATCGGAAAGAATAGTAAACCGCTATGGTCACATTACTTACAGATATAATTACTACTCAGTACCCTACAATTACATAGGCAACAAAGTAAGTATTCGCAGCAATGGTAATATATTAAAAATTTACAATGATAAATATGAAGAGATAGCAATTCACAATATATCTAAATCAGTAGGAGAATTCATAACAAAAGAATCTCATAATCCGAAATTAAAATCTGTAGATTATGAAGCAAAATCGCTTGAGATAGGTACAAACACCTTTGAATTTTATAACAGGTTAAAGGAAGAAAAGCCCCATCATTATCACCGTATGATGCAAGGAATTTTTAATTTGATGAAGAGTTATGATAAAGATACAGTGGAATTGGCATGTAAGAGAGCAAATGAGTTTAATTCCATTAGTTATTTGTCAGTAAAGAGGATATGTGAAACTGGTTTATATACTCAAAAAGATGCGTCATCTAAAGAATCGGTTAACTGTGGTGGTTTTTCGAATGATTTAAGTAAATATGATTTATTAGTTAATTGATGAGGGGGAGGGTATAAATGCAAGATATTTTAAAAAAACTAACAAATTTTAAGTTATCCGGAATGGCAAAGACATTAGAAAGCCGAAATCAATATGCAATAGAAAACAGTTTGAGTTACCTGGATTTTCTTGAATTGTTACTTGATGATGAGTCAGTGAACAGACAGAATAATTCTTTTAAGAGAAGATTTTCAAAATCTAAGTTGGATTCATCCAAAACATTATCTATGTATGATTTTACTTATCAGCCTGAACTGAATAAGCAAGAAATACTTGATATAAGTAGTTGCAGATTTATAGAAGAAAAGAAGAATATAATATTCATGGGTAATCCAGGAGTTGGCAAAACACATCTTGCAAATGCCATAGGATTAGAGGCTTTAAAGAAAGGATACAAGGTTTTATTTATTCACGCCAATGACATGGTATCAAAATTAGTATCATCGAAAGGAGATGGTAGTTATTTTAGTGTATTAAAACAGTTTTTAAGTGTGGATTTACTGATAATTGATGAGGTTGGTTTTAAGAAAATACCTTTAAACCATGTTGATGAATTTTTTGAAATAATCAGACATAGATATGAAAATAATTCTATAATTATCACTACTAATAGGCCTTTCGAAGAGTGGGGTAATATATTTGGTGATGTTGTTTTAGCTTCTGCTATCATAGATAGACTCGTACATCATGCTCATATTTTTAGAATCAATGGTGAAAGCTATAGAATCAAAAGTTTACAATCTATGAAAAATACTAAAAGGTAACTGGGGAATTTTAAGGGCCCTAAGGTGGGGATTTTTACTTGACTTTAACATACAACCGAATCAGAACCACATAACCAACGGATTAAATTGATATAAATAAATTTTAGAAATGTCAAGTGGAACATGCCAATTCGAAAATCGTTCACCCTATGGAATAATGATGTCGACCATTGTATAGCATAATAACAGTTATAAATCTTCGAACACATCGAGCATGTCGACGAAACTTATTCCACAGGGTAAATCGTAAATCGGAACGCGTGACGAGTAAATGGGTAGATGGGAAAATGAGTAGATGGGTGAATGTTCAACGTTTTAACGTTCTAACGTTCTAACGTTTCAACGTTCCAATGTTCAAGGTTCAACCCGTGAAATAATGACCTACGAACACCAAAACATAAACAACGGCGCTCATCACGTCTATCTTATCAAAAAACAATCGACAGTTGTATTTCACGGATTCAACGTTTTAACGTTATTTTCTTGTATTCCTCAGGCTGATCTGTTGTTATAGTTCCATCGGGTAACTGATAAAATATTACACCATTGAGGCTGTACACATTTGGAATCCCCATTTCCAAGCTTTCTTTTTGAGCTTTTTTTACAGCTCTATTCCCTATGCGCACAATTTCACGAGATAGAAGTAGTTCATCAATTTTTCTCATTTATCACCTCTAAAAATTTGTTAAAAACATCTTCATTTATTATTTCAATTATATCACCATTAATAACAGCAATCTCTTCAAAATCATCGTCTGTATTATTGATTAAGTAGCACAAATCACTTATGAACCTATATTCATTATAAAATAATTTTATGCTTCTAAAAAATCTTCTTTTTATATCTTTATGCGGTACAGAGTGGCCACCTTTCAAAATTCTATTTTCAACCCTTTTAATACATATCTCAGGATTTTCCACAAAAATGTATATTATCACAACATTATAACCATTAAGTTGAGCATCTTTTAAAATATCTTTTAAATAACTTCCAGATAGTGTACTTTCAA
Organism: Deferribacter autotrophicus; assembly: GCF_008362905.1. Taxonomy (NCBI): domain Bacteria; kingdom Pseudomonadati; phylum Deferribacterota; class Deferribacteres; order Deferribacterales; family Deferribacteraceae; genus Deferribacter; species Deferribacter autotrophicus. Next base: position 415,764 of record NZ_VFJB01000003.1, on the reverse strand, counting down.
TAATAAATGATTGCTTCTCTTTTATACATTCAGCTATTTGTTTTAAAAATAATTTACCAGCTTTGATTTTAACTTTTTCAGGATTACTATTTAACTTTAAAGCAACCTCATCTGCATTTAAAAACTTAAGATTTTTGGCTTTCGCAAAATCTTTTGCAAAAGTTGTTTTACCAACTCCATTGGCTCCTGCTACTACATATAAAAAACTCATAAATCAACCTTCCAGCGATTTAATTTTCAAAAACTAACCAAAACATACAAAATTTAAAATTGCTATATGCAATATCTCTAACTCTTCCAATTTTATTTAGTTCACCCATCAATTAATGACCACTCAATTACAACAAATTATAAAATAATTACCATGAATTACTATAAATTACCACTAATTACCTAATTTCTACAAATCACGACAGATTACATTATACAGGTTCAAGGTTCAAGGTTCAACGTTCAATGTTCAACGTTCTAACGTTCTAACGTTTTAACGTTTGCACGTTTACAAGTTTTAACGTCTTTACAACATCTACTCCCTCTACAACGTCTACAACTTTAATTTAAAATCCATAATCCAAAATTCATAATTTTAAACGTTCCAATGTTTTAACGTTCACACGTTAACAAACATAAATCACAATAAATCACTTATCACCATTCACTTATTACACATCACTGCTAACTAATCTTTCTCCTACAGCTTCTCCCACTCAAAACTGCTTATGTTCTTCTTGCTGCTATCAAAATTTATACCCACAAGATATATATCCTTACCTCTTGATAAATATTTTTCGTAATACCTTTTCTCTTTTATATGCTCCAGTGCATCATCACCATCAACCTTAAACTCTATCACATATACCTTATCACTAATAATCACAGTCAAATCAATCCTGCCCAAATTAGTCACATCCTCACCTATCACATCAATACCCAACGACTGCAAATATACATACACCACAGACGCATAAAACCCCTCATAATCCTGTATGTCATTATTCACATAATTATTATATGGAATCGATGCAAATATCGAATACAAACTCTCTTTCAAAAGCTCTAATCTTGCATCCATAAGCGCATCATACAAATCATCCTGTATCCTTGTTCTACTATCCTTCAGCCGAAATAAGTAATCCAGAATGTAATCATTGAGAGATTGCTTCACTTCCTTGTTCGGTATCCTCAACTTATACTTTATCCCACCACGCCTATCTTCTAGCATCCTGTCTATCGTCAAATAACCCGCCTGAAAAAGTATTACCTCCAGATTCAAGTTCTCTATATCAAAACTATCCACTAGCTCTTTGCCCACTACCAGGTTTGATAACTTTGGTAGAAAATATCGATTCTTCTCTATCAGCTTTATCAAAAACGAAGGTGTGCCAGTGGAAAACCAGTAATTGTCAAACAAAAACTTATTCTTTATAAAAAGCAAAATATCAAAAGGGTTATACACACTATCTTTTAAAAAGTTGTACCCATTGTACCACTGTTTCACCTTCTTTAAATCTGCTCCCTGCAAATGCTTTTTAAACACAGTATCTAAATCCCTTTGGGTATAGCCACATATATTGCCAAATTCAGGATTTAGGGAAATATCTTCCAGCATATTTAGGCCACTGAATATGCTTGCCCTGGAAAATCTGCTCACACCCGTTAAAAAAGTAAATCTTATATACGCATCGTTATCCTTGATTACTGTATAAAGCGCTCTCAATGTCTCCCTGTTCTCCTTTGCCACTTCAAGCTTGTCTATCACATCAAGTATAGGCTTATCATATTCATCAACCAGTATTACTACCTTCTCTCCATACTTCTCATACGATTTCTCAATCAATTCTCTAAAACAGCTGGTAACATTTGTCTCATTTTCACATATTACCCCTAATCTTCTCTGATTAGACTTCAAAATATCTAAAATCATACTTTTCGTTGATTCATTCGTCCTGAAATCTCCTGAAAAGCTTATTTTTATCACAGGGTGCTTTTTAGACCAATCGTATTTATCATAAATGTATAAGCCTTCAAATAACTCTTTATTCCCCTCAAATATTTCCTTCAATGTATCCAAAAAAAGAGATTTACCAAATCTTCTAGGACGGGATAGGAAAACATATTTATAATTTTCTATTAACTCATACGCCTCTTTTGTCTTATCCACATAGACATAATCATCTTCTCGTATTTCTCTAAATGTCTGTATCCCTATCGGTAACTTTTTCATTGACTCTACCTTTTATCTTTCTAATACTCATATTATAACTTTTAAGAAAAAGTATTGCAACAAATGTATATACCGTGAATCGGTAATCATGAATCGATTTTTCTCATTTCACGTTCTAACGTTTCAACGTTTTAACGTTTCAATTTCAAATGGTGATAGAAAAACTATATTCTCCTTATCTGACTTGTTACTGCCAAGATTTATTAAGTAACATGGAACATATTGTGGATAATTTTCAACAAAATTTTTTAACCCCAAAAAATCTGATTTTTTCAAGTTTTTCTTATATTTTATTTCCACTGGCTTAACTTTATTTTCATAATCTAGAATAATATCAATTTCTTGCTTACTCTTTGTCCTCCAAAACTTAATCATATTATCTGGAAAATCCATCTTTAATAATTCTGAAATAACAAAACCTTCAAATAAAAAAGATGCATCATCTCTCAAATCCACAAGATTAAAGTTATTTATAAAATAGTTTCTAACACCATTGTCTATAAAATATATTTTGGGCATTTTAACAAGTTCCTTATTCTTATTAGTATACCAGGGAATGCTTACCTTAATTAAGAATGTTTCTTTCAAAATCTCTACATAGTTTTTTGCAGTTTTATCATCTACTCCAGCTATTTGAGATAAGAGATTAAAACTAATTTGCTGACCGTGATTTATAGCAAGATGATTTATAATCATCTTTGCATTTTTTATCCTATCAATTTTTAAAAAATCTACCAGATCCTTTTTCACATATAAGTCAAATATAGATTCCAATACTTCTTTTTTTTCAGAAATTGGGGTAAGAGCTACTTCAGGATACCCACCATAGATCAAAAAATGGTTAAGCTCCTGGTAAAGATCAGGAACTAATTCCATTAGTGAATCAGATTTGATTTCCGATAATTTTTCAACTTTTATAATTAAATCATCCCTATCTATAAAATGTAGATATTCTCTAAAACTTAATGGATAAATATTCACAATCCTTTTTCGTCCAGCCAAGCTTTCTTGAATTTTATCTCTAATCGACAGACTAGACGAACCAGAAGCATAAATTTTTACGTTTGGATGATTATCCACTATGTTTTTTATAATTACACTAATATCATCATACCTTTGAAACTCATCAAGAAAAAGAACAAACCTTTTATCGCTATCCTCGCTATAACCATTCAATTTTAAAGTATTGATACAGTTTTCATAAGTACTTACTTTTTCATAATTTGAATAAATATCTAAATCAAGATAAAGACACGGATAATTCTTCTTAAATGTGGCATATAACTGTTTCATCAAAGTTGTCTTGCCAACCTGCCTGGGACCAATAAGAATAGTGGCTTTGTTGTTATTAATTTGCTTTTCTAACTTTTTATAAACCTGCCTATTTTTATACACTCTAAATTATCCTAATATTATTCGGATATACACTCCGAAAATTTATAAGATTTTTTAGAAATATTGTCAACTTTTTTCTGCATATCGTAATACGTAAAACGAAAATCGTTATGAGTATGTGGATGGGAATGTTCAAGGTTCAATGTGCAAGGTTCAAGGTTCAATGTTCAACGTTCTAACGTTTTAACGTTTTAACGTTTGCACGTTTTAACGCCTTTACAATATCTACCCTCTCTACAACGTCTACAACTTTAATTTAAAATCCATAATCCAAAATTCATAATTTTAAACGTTCCAATGTATTAACGTTCCTACGTTTTCTCCATTTTCAACTGAACCAAAACAGCAAAACTAACTGTCAAACTTGAGATATAATATAAGTGTAAATAATATTCGTCAGATCGAACCTGCTTTTCATAAGGTTTAAACCTTAACCATTGATCAATGTAAATTTTTTCAATTTTTCTTTTCTTTTTTTCATATAACTCCATTCCTATAAAAGTAAATTTATCTACCATAAATTTCTCTCCTCTCTTTATCAGAATCTCTAAACTCCACCTCTTTAGCATCAAAATATTCTGGGTCAAACTCACCACCTACCCACTCCAACATTTCCTCATATTCCTCATGCTCAGGATCTCCTATAATTTCAAGGAATCTCTTATATCCCCAAATTCCACCACAATCTTCAGGTGGACAAGCCCTTTTCCCGCCTACACATATAGGATAAATTATGTCTCTATCTCGCGGTAATATTTTTTCTAACTTTATTTCATGATCCCAGTTATCACCAAAATCATAAGTGTATCTCGCAATTTTATTTTCCATAGAAAACCAATCAGCAATTTTTTGACGAAACTCTGAAAAATATTTTCTCTCAAAAAAACCTTCATCTTCGTAAGGATTTATTATGTATACTTTTTCTCTTGTTATTGGGTGCCGAATTACAAATTCATGAAGGTGATAATCAAACCACCCCATCACATCCTGAATAGCAACATGCAAATCCCAAAAAGTAAAATTCTCAGGCACTTGTATCCTTCGCCAAATCGGCGGCTTAATACCTTTTAAAACAATCTTAAACTGATAAACATTCTGAAATTTTCTTTTCATATTATGCCCCTCCTACTATATTTCAACTTTTACATATTTTGCATCATCAGGCAATTTATTTAAATCAATTTCCTGTTTTGTTGTTCGCATATTTGCCTCCAATTTTTATGCATTTCTTATTTTTATTATATGAGATGATGCTTGAAGTAGCAAGTATAGAGTAACGTTCACACGTTGTAACGTTTGCACGTTCCAACGATTCACGATTCACGATTTACGATTTACGTTCTAACGTTCCAACGTCAACACATCAAACCCAACAATATTCCTATCACTTTTGCTAAACTCCACACCTATTAGGTAGATATCCTTAACCTTACCAACATACTTCTCATAGTATCTCTTCTCTTTTATCTGCTGCAGCGCATTGCCTTCTGATGATAGCTCCACTACTTTAAATTCTATTATGTAGGCTCTGTCTTTATATAAAACTGTAAGATCTATCCTGCCAGCATTCGTCATATCTTCTGCCACCACATTAAACCCACTTGCTACAAAATAAGAATACACTATACTCGAATAATACCCCTCATAACCAGCAAGCTCATTCTTTCTGTACCAGTCAAAAGGAATTGATGCAAAAAAACTCCTAAATATCTCTCTTAACTTATCAAAATCATTCTCATCTATCGCATAATAAAGCCTGTTTTTATTCTTCTCAGTAAGTATCGTATCCTGAGACAGATAACTTAAAAAATAATCATTAAAACTTATCTTCACCTCTCTATTGGGATAGCTCAAAGTATATATCGCTCTATCATTTATCACCTTCCTGTCTTTGATCGTCAGATAACCAGTCTGAAATAGCAAATTCTCAGGATATATCGCGTCTATATCAAAAGATCCCAATACCTTTTCACTTACCTCAAGATGCTCTGCTTCAATTATGTTGAATCTCTTTTCTGCTAATAATTTTATCAGAAATGTCGGTGTCCCTGTCTCAAACCAATAAGGGCGAAATTCCCCTTTATCCAAATACAAAAGTATATCAAACGGATTATATACACTCTCTCCTAGCCAGCTATAGCCATTGTACCACCTTCTTACTTCATCAAGATTTACACCTTCAAGTCTATCAAAAAACACTGTCTCAAGATCATGTTGCGTATATCCACATATTGTGGAATACTCTGCATCAAGGGTGATATCATTTAGCTGGTTTAAACCACTAAAAATAGATACCTTGTTAAACTTAGATACACCGGTTATAAATACAAACTTCAAAAATTCGTCAGCATCTTTGAGCACTGAGTAGAAATTCTTAAGCTCCTCTCTTATCTCTATAGCTTTCTCTCTATCCTCAATCCTGTCAAGTATCGGTTTGTCATACTCATCTATCAAAACTACTACTTTTTGAGCATATTTAACTGATAGTTTTTCTATTAATTCATAAAACTGTTTATTCAAGAGCTCTTCTTTTATTGTTATTCCTTCTTTTTCACTGTAATTTCTGATTAAAGAAATAATCAAACTTTTTAGATTTTCTGCATCTTTTATCACTCCTGCACCAAAGCTGATCTTTATCACAGGGTATTTTGTGTCCCAGTCCCAATTGTCCTCTAAATATAAGTCTTTAAATAACTCTCTTTTACCTAAAAACGCATATCTTAATGTATCAAGAAACAAAGATTTACCAAATCTTCTTGGACGGGATAGAAAATAATACCCTCCGCCTTCATCTACTAATTTATTAATAAAGTAGGTCTTATCGACATAATAATAGTTATCTGTCCTTATTTTCTCAAAACTCTGAATCCCAATAGGCAGCTTTTTCATAGATTTTGCTCCATTTAACTTTTCAACGTTCTAACGTTCTAACGTTTTAACGTTTACACGTTTTTATACTTCGTGAATCGTAAAACGTAAAGCGTAAAACGACTTCCCCACCTCCCAATTTTCGATTTTCGTTTCACGATTCACGTTTCAACGTTCACAGATTCTAACATTTCTTCAATCATCCATATCGGATACACTTTTACATCTGTTCTTAATTGAGGCTCACTCCCACCATAAATAACAGCACCACCCCATGGCATATAACTGTAAATCTTTGAGAATTTTTTTATTCCTTTAAAATATTCATTTGTTACAGTAGCACCCGCCTTAATTTCTATTGGAAATACATCTCTACCAATCTCATATATTACATCAACTTCATTCCCTTTGCTATCACGATAAAAATATAAATTACACCTTTTACCCCTATTAAATCTATACTTTAAAATCTCCATCAAAACCAGATTTTCAAAAAGATTCCCTCTTAATGGATCTCTGCTTACCTGGTTTTCATTTTCAAGACCAAGCAAATAGCTTGCAAGACCTACATCATAAAAATATAATTTGGGAGATTTTATAAGCCTTTTAGAAACATTACCATACCATGGAGGTAACAAAAAAACTATGTAGCTTGCTTCAAGTAAAGTTATCCATGCTCTTGCTGTAGTATGCGAAATCCCAACATCGCTGGCAAGACTCTGTAAATTGAGAACCTGCCCAATTCTACCTGCACATAATTTAAGAAATTTTTCAAAAAGACTCAGATCCTTTATTGCTACAAGTTGCCTTAAATCACGTTCTACATAAGTAACAAGGTAATCGCCCAAAGCCTGCGTAGGATTCAACGATAGATCATAAATCCGAGGATAAAAACCTGTTAAAATCAGCTTATCAATAGAACTTACATCATAATGGCCCTTAATCTCTGATATACTAAAAGGAAGTAGCTTTAACAAAGCTGTCCTACCTGCAAGGGTTTGACTTATATTACTGATCAACTCAAACTGCTGACTTCCAGTAATAATAAACTGTCCAGGTTCTCTTCTTTCATCAACAATTACCTGAATATACGAAAGTAACTCAGGTGCTCTCTGAATTTCATCCAATATAACATATTTATTATATTGCGCAAGAAAACCCCTTGGATCATTAATAGCAAAATGCCTAGTATCTATCGCCTCTAAATTCACATATTTGTAATGAGGGAATACATTCCTACATAATGTAGTTTTTCCACTCTGTCTTGGTCCTGTAATAGTAACAACAGGATATTGCTCAGAAAGTTTTTTCAACACAGGTTCAATATGTCTTTTTATCATAATTGTTATCATAAAACAAACTGGGACATTTTGCAAGTTTAACTTTCAAAATATCCCGTTTTAAAAACAGAGGATGTTGCACAACGGTAGAAGATTAATTTTATAACTTCTTGATATAAAAGAGATTGCTTCGTCGCATTCGCTCCTCGCAATGACAAAACCAATAACGTCATTGCGAGCGTTAGCGAAGCAATCTTTTGTGTGAAAAGGGAATAACATCAATAAAGAAAGATTGCTTCGAGCTTAAAAGCCCTCGCTGGTGACATAACTGAGGGAGATCGCTTCGTCAATTTGTTCCTCGCGATGACACAGTGGTGAGATTGCTTCGTCGCATTCGCTCCTCGATGGTGACAAAGATTTGCCGTCATTGCGAGGGTCGCAAGACCCGAAGCAATCTCTTCTACGTAATCGTAATGACAAAACATCAATAATGAAAGATTGCTTCGTCGCTACCGCTCCTCGCAATGACGTAATGGGGGTATTACTCCATCGCATTCGCTCCTCGCTGGTGACAAAATTACCAATTCATATTCGCGCTTAACAATTACCGGCTCCCTATCCCCGATTTTCGGCCTTTTCCCATTCAAACCCAACAATATTCCTATCACTTTTACTAAACTCAACGCCTATCAAATAGACATCTTTAACTTTACCAACATACTTCTCATAGTATCTCTTCTCTTTTATCTGTTGCAGCGCTTTGCCCTCTGATGATAGCTCCACTACTTTAAATTCTATTATGTAGGCTCTGTCTTTATATAAAACTGTAAGATCTATCCTGCCAGCATCCGTCGTATCTTCTGCCACCACATTAAACCCACTTGCTACAAAATAGGCATACACTATACTCGAATAATACCCCTCATAACCAGCAAGCTCATTCTTTCTGTACCAGTCAAAAGGAATTGATGCAAAAAAACTCCTAAATATCTCTTTTAGCTTATTGAAATCATTTTCATCTATCGCATAAAAAAGCCTATTTTTATTCTTCTCCGTAAGTATCGTATCCTGAGACAGATAGCTTAAAAAATAATCATTAAAACTTATCTTCACCTCTCTATTAGGATAACTCAAAGTATATATCGCTCTATCATTTATTACCTTTTTATCTTTGATCGTCAGATAGCCAGTCTGAAATAGCAAATTCTCCGGATATATCGCATCAATATCAAAAGATCCCAATACCTTTTCACTTACCTCAAGATGCTCTGCTTCAATTATATTAAATCTCTTTTCTGCTAATAATTTTATCAGAAATGTCGGTGTCCCTGTCTCAAACCAATAAGGGCGAAATTCCCCTTTATCCAAATACAAAAGTATATCAAACGGATTGTATACACTCTCTCCTAGCCAGCTATAGCCATTGTACCACCTTCTTACTTCATCAAGATTTACACCTTCAAGTCTATCAAAAAACACTGTCTCAAGATCATGTTGCGTATATCCACATATTGTGGAATACTCTGCATCAAGGGTGATATCATTTAGCTGGTTTAAACCACTAAAAATAGATACCTTGTTAAACTTAGATACACCGGTTATAAATACAAACTTCAAAAATTCGTCAGCATCTTTGAGCACTGAATAAAAATTCTTAAGCTCCTCTCTTATCTCTATCGCCTTCTCTCTATCCTCAATCCTGTCAAGTATCGGTTTGTCATACTCATCTATCAAAACTACTACTTTTTGAGCATATTTAACTGATAGTTTTTCTATTAATTCATAAAACTGTTTATTCAAGAGCTCTTCTTTTATTGTTATTCCTTCTTTTTCACTGTAATTTCTGATTAAAGAAATAATCAAACTTTTTAGATTTTCTGCATCTTTTATCACTCCTGCACCAAAGCTGATCTTTATCACAGGGTATTTTGTGTCCCAGTCCCAATTGCCTTCTAAATATAAGCCTTTAAATAACTCTCTTTTACCTAAAAAGGCATATCTTAATGTATCAAGAAACAAAGATTTACCAAATCTTCTTGGACGGGATAGAAAATAATACCCTCCGCCTTCATCTATTAACTTTTTAATAAAATAGGTTTTATCGACATAATAATAGTTATCTGTCCTTATTTTCTCAAAACTCTGAATCCCAATAGGCAGCTTTTTCATAGATTTTGCTCCATTTAACTTTTCAACGTTCTAACGTTTTAACGTTTACACGTTTTAACGTTAATATACTTCGTGAATCGTAAAACGTAAACCGTAAATCGCAAATCATTCACGCTTCCCGTTCTAACGTTTTAACGTTTACACGTATAACCTTTTTCATTAAATCTCACCCTCACATACACATACACTTTCACTAAAAAAAATGGGGCTGGGTAAAAATTATTTAACAATCACTCCCCACACAAAGGTTGTCTTTGTTATTTTCTAAAAATCTCTTACCTACACCTTTTACTTTTAAAACGTCCTCAACTTTTTCGAAAGGTTGTACTTTGCGGTATTCGATAATAGCCTGAGCTTTTTTCTTACCAAGCCCTTTTAATGCTATAAGTTCTTCCAAACTTGCAGTATTTAAGTTGGTTTTAGCAAAAGAAGAAACAACAACTAATAATATAATGAGAAAAGTCAACAAAATCCTCATCACACCCTCCATCTTCCAGCCCCAACTTAGATAATTATAGCATAGTTATAATACCATGCAAATAACTTTGGAAAGTATAAGTAAAGGAGGGTAAGGTTGAGGATTTAATTAAGGATATTGCACAGCAGTTAATTAAATATTGCGGATACATAACTATATGCTTAACATATTGATAATAATGAGATTGCTTCGTCGCTATCGCTCCTCGCTGGTGACGTTGTTATTTTTGTCACTCTGAGCGTCAGCGAAGCAATCTCTTGTTTATCATAAAGTTACACTCTTGAATCGTTTTTTATTGTGCAATACCCTCTTAATTGGAACGTTGGTACGTGAAAACGTGTAAACCTTCATCCCGTGGAATAAGGTTTTTGCATATATTTTTTGAGAGTTAAGTATAAGTTTCATTGTTTGTAAACGAAAATTTGCAATTTAGTATTCCACGGGTTGAACCTTGAACACGTGTAATAAAGCATTTGTATAGAATATTAACTATAAACAACTCAAGTTGTATTATATCAGTTGAAATTTTGCAAGGTACTATTACACGTGTTGAACCTTGACTAAAATTACATGAATAACCAATTGACATTTAACAACAAAAGTAGTAACTATTTTCCTTGAATAAAAATGAATTGTGCTTGGCTTACCTGGCGGTGGCCTGGCACAAAGGAAAAACTCTTATCAAGAGTGGTGGAGGGAACGGGCCCTGTGAAGCCACAGCAACCGGTTCGCCAGGTGGCGAACGACAGGTGCTAATTCCCGCCCTGAAAAGGGGAAGATAAGAGGTTGGTGAAAACGAGCCTCTTTATCTTCGCATAAAGAGGCTTTTTTTGTTATAAGGGGAACATAAGATGGATAAAAATTCAGTGGGACTTGTAAAAACAAAGTATGTTACGTTCAAAGATGATTTTTATTTTGAAAGTGGGCGCATCCTCTCTCCCATAACTGTAGCTTATGAAACTTACGGCAAACTGAACAAAGAAAAAAACAACGCCATACTCATTTGTCATGCCCTCACAGGTAGTGCCCATGCCGCAGGCTATAACTCTCCAGATGATCAGAAGCCAGGGTGGTGGGATGGAATGATAGGCCCGGGCAAAGCCTTTGATACTGATAAATATTTTATTATATGCTCAAATTTTCTTGGTAGTTGTTACGGCACAACAGGACCGGCCTCTGTTGATCCTAGTACAGGGAAACCATATGGATTAAAATTCCCTGTTTTCACAGTAAAAGATATGGTTAAACTGCAGAAAAAACTTATAGATTATTTAGGTATCGAGAAGTTGCTTTGTGTTGCCGGCGGTTCTATGGGGGGGATGCAGGCTCTCGAATGGGCAGTAACTTTTCCAGAAAAAACTAATTCTATCATCCCGATCGCCACTGCTGGTAGAATCACACCCATGGCCATAGCTTTTAACACCATTGGTAGATTTGCTATAATGAAAGATCCAAACTGGATGAATGGTGATTATTACGGTAAAGCATTTCCAAGGGATGGGCTTGCTATTGCTAGAATGGCCGGTCATATAACATATATGTCAGACAAATCTTTTCACAAAAAATTTGGAAGAAGATACGCCACATTTGGCGGGATTTACGATTTCTTTGGCTACTTTGAAGTGGAAAACTATTTGAAATATAACGGATATAAATTTACCGAACGTTTCGATGCCAACTGTTATCTTTATATCATAAAAGCAATGGATATTTTTGACCTCTCCTACGGTTACGGCTCTTTTGAAGAGGCTGTGGGAAGAATTTCCGCTGATACTCTCTTCATTACTTTCACATCAGATTTTCTGTTCCCATCATACCAGACCGAAGAGATAGTAAACATCATGAAAAGTCATGGGAAAAAACCTGAATGGGTGGATATAGAATCTGACTATGGACACGATGCTTTTTTACTGGAATTTGACACACAAGCTGCTTATATCAAAGAATTTTTAGATAATGTTTACAAAAAGGTTGCAGGCTGATGGGATTCGATGATGCGGCAATAAATTATTTTATTAGTTCGGACCACAAAGAAGGTGAAGATTTAGCCTTTTGCACCAATTACTTTAAAAATCATCATTTTAAAAAGCTTCTTGATATAGCCACTGCAGCAGGACATTTCACAAAACCTTTTTCCGCATCGATGAAAGTGGCAACAGATATAAGTTTCAATATGTTGAAAACCGCTAAAGAAAAAAATAATTTATCACATTTAGTCCAATGTCTTGCAGAATTTTTACCCTTTAAAGGGGAAAGCTTTGATATAGTAACATGTCGAATCGCATTACATCACTTCAAAAAACCTGGGCTGTTTTTTGACGAAGTCTATAGAGTTTTGAATGAAAAAGGCTTTTTCGTGTTGATAGACAGTATTGTTGATATAGAGGATACTTATTTAAATGTCATTGAATATATCAGAGACAACACTCACCGCAGAAGCTTCACAATTTCAGAAATCTTGGAATTTACTGCTAAAAAATACAGACTGTTAACATTTCACACTATTTTTAAAAAACACAACTTTATTGAATGGGCTACCAGGTTAAATCAGGATTCTACAACCGTAGAAAAAATAGAAAAAGCATTTTTAGATTTACCAGCAAAGATAAAAGATGAGTTGAAAGTAGAAACTGATAATGGTAGAGTTGTATCTTACACAGATAAAAAAGGGATTTTCATATTTCAAAAACTATGATTGAACTTGTAGATGTTTCTTGCTCACTAAGTAAAAAAACTATTTTAAAAGGCATTTCTTACCAATTTAAACAAAAGCAATTTTATTCAATTTTTGGCAAAAGTGGTAGCGGCAAAAGTACCTTATTGAAATGTCTCGTAAACCTCATCCCCTTTGAAGGTGAAATAAAATTTCATAATAAAGATATAACCGACTACCAACCGGCCGCTTTAAGGACATCTATAATTTATCTGCATCAAGAACCTGTGCTTTTGGGAGATACTGTGGATGATGATTTAAAAATCGTATTTAATCTAAAAATCAATAAAGAAAAAAATTTCGATAAAAATTTGTATCTTAATTATTTAAAAATTTTTGGCTATGATGAGCAGTTTTTGGAGAAAAAAACGGACGAATTATCAGGGGGACAAAAGCAAATTGCAGCAATATTAAGAAGCATCGTGTTGCAACCCGATTTTTTGCTCCTTGACGAGCCCACTTCAGCTCTTGATATAAACACTGAAAACCAGCTGATTTCTCTTCTGAAACAGATAAAAGACAATATAGGAGTTATCACCGTATCTCACTCGGTAAATCTTATCAGACAATCCGATGTCAAAATACTTTTCAAAGACGGAAAGTTATACAAAACCTTTAATGAAATTGATGAGACAGAAATAAAGCAGGTGTTGGATGAAAGATATAATTGATATTTCATTCCAGGGAATATTAATAATTTACGGACTTGTCTTTTTAAACCTGATTCTCGTAGAACTTTTAAAATTTAAACTTCTAAAAAATTTCCTAATAGCAATCGTCAGGATGTCCTTACAGCTATTTCTTGCAGGGCTTATACTGAAATTTATTTTCAAACTGAACACTGCCAGTTTGATATTCACAATTTTTTTTATAATGGCATTTTTTGCAAGCCATATCATTCTCAATAAGGCTAAAATCCCAAGTAGAAAAATCTTTCCATACATTTTTATATCAATCACTCTGGTAACATTAATCATAGGTTTTCTGTTCATAAAAATCATTATAGGGCTAACACCTTGGTATGAAGCGAGATATTTTATCCCCTTAATGGGTATGATTTTGGGCAATTCGATGAACGGTTGTGCTTTAGCCATAGAGAGATTTTATTCCGGAGTAAAAGAGAAGAAAAAAGTAGTGGAAACATACCTTTGTCATGGAGCCACCACTTTTGAAGCTACAAAAAATTTCATCATTCAATCCTTAAAAGCTGCTACTCTGCCATACATCACTTCCATGAGTGGCATAGGGCTTGTATTTCTTCCGGGTATGATGACCGGTCAAATACTATCAGGTACAAATCCAATCATAGCTGTAAAATATCAACTATCCATCATGATAATAATTTTCACCAGTGTGGTTTTTTCCTCTTTACTTGTCGTATTCTTTAGCTATAAATTGTTTTTTGATAAATTTGGAAGAATTAGGGTATATGAATAATTTTTTGAAAAATATAAACTTTCCCATAATCGGTAGATGGTTTATTCTAGGCACTATAGTGGGGATTATTGCCGGACTTGGTGCCATTTTATTTTTTATCCTATTACAGGGGACATCCTACTTTTTCCTGGATTATTTAACAGGTCTTAGAATCGGTGAAACGGGCGGTGAGCCATCACTTTTTGGCCATGCAACTACTGAATTTAAACGCTGGATGTTATTTTTAGTCCCAACCTTTGGTGGACTGCTTAGCGGTTTTATAGTCTACAAATTTGCTCCTGAAGCTGAAGGGCATGGAACAGATGCTGCTATAGAAGCAATACATTTTAAAAACGGTTATATCCGCTGGCAAGTACCCATTGTAAAAACCATTGCCAGTGCCATAACTATTGGGACAGGTGGATCAGGTGGTAGAGAAGGTCCCATTGCTCAAATCGGTGCTGGTTTTGCATCTTTTCTCGGTAGAAAACTGAATATAACTGATAGAGAAAAAAGAATTTTAACCGCTGCAGGGATGGGAGCCGGTGTGGGTGCAATTTTTAGAAGCCCTCTTGCAGGAGCTATCTTTGCAGCTGAAGTTTTATACTCATCCAGCGACCTTGAAGCCGAAGTGTTGTTGCCATCCACCATTACATCTATCATTGCCTATTCTATATTTTGCAGTATCTTTGGATGGGATTCACTATTTTTGACACCAGATTTTAGATTTACAAATCCACTCGAGTTATTCCCTTATACAATCTTAGGATTTGCTTGCGCTCTGTTTGGCTATCTTTATGTAAATATATTTTATAAAACTCATCAAACCTTCAAAGATCTTAAAATTTCAAACTACATGAAGCCTGTAATCGGCGGTTTTTTAACAGGAATAATAGGCTTTTTTATTCCACAGGCTTTGGGCGGTGGTTATGCCAACATTGAAAAGGCAATGCACGGAGAACTTGCTCTTGGTTTTCTTTTCATCTTAATTTTTGCAAAAATTTTCTCCACCTCATTTAGCATAGGCAGTGGTGGAAGTGCCGGTATTTTCGGTCCGTCAATGGTTATTGGTGCCTCCGTGGGCGGATTTATGGGACTTGTTCTCGAAAAGATTTTTCCCACTATTGTTTCAGATCCAGGCGCTTATGCCCTCGTGGGGATGGCCGGATTTTTTGCAGGTATTGCAAATACTCCACTTTCAACAATTATTATGGTTTCAGAGATGACAGGAAATTATCATCTTCTTGTTCCTGCCATGTGGGTTTCATCTTTATCTTTTTTAATTTTGAGAAATACAACCATCTACAAATCTCAAGTAAGGGCTAGAAGCGACTCACCCATTCATAAAGGAGAATTTTTTATTCAAATTTTGCAAGAAATTAAAGTGGGTGAAATTATGCGAAATGACCCTATTGTAATCAGAGCTGATATGCATTTTAAAGAGATTTTGGAATTTATTCCTACTACCAAACATAATAGCTTTCCTGTTATCACTGAAGATAACAAATTGGTGGGAGTTTTGAGGTTTGAAGAAATTAGGGAATTTGTGTTTGAAGAAGGTCTTGAAGATATAGTTGTCGCAGGAGAAATTTGCGATACGGAAACTCCGGTAATTACACCTGATGCCACACTGGCAGATGCCATTGAAACAATCGGTTTCAAAAATATAGAGCTTCTCCCTGTTGTAAATAATAAGGAAGAGAAAAAACTTGAAGGGATAATCACAAGACGTGATATTATAACCATTTACAACAAAGAAATGATGAAACAGAAAAAACGTGAAGAAGCTCTTTTTTAATTAGTCAACTATAAATATTAAAAATTATTAAGATAATTTAGGCATATGAAAAACCTCTTTTTTTGTAAGCATGGCATAAAGTACACGCACAAGTTTGTTACACAATGCAATCATAGCTTTTCTATGAGGCATACCTTCCTCCTTCTTTTTCAAATAATACGCTCTAAAATACTCATTAAACTTCATAACACCACTTGCCATAAGATAAAGAATACGCCTAAGGGACCGGGATCCTTTTTTACTTATTCTGCCGTTACTATACATACTTCCGGATTGTTTAATAGCAGGATCTATCCCGGCATAGGCAGCAAGTTTACCTTTGTTGGCAAATCTGTTTATATCTTTAATTTCTGCAAGAAAATGGGCAGCGGTAATATCATTAATTCCTTTGATAGAAGTAATAATCTCCATATCATCTTTTTTGGAAGATTTTATTTTATCAATAAATTCCTTCGTAATATTATCAAGTCGGCTATTAAGAAATATGAGCATTTCAACATCTTCTTTGATGACAGTAGCCCAGATATCAGAGGAAATACCAATGGAGGATTTAGCAAGGGATATGAGCTTCTGAGGGGTAATATTTGACTTATGTGCAAACTTCAATTCATCAAGAATCTTTTGAATATCATCTTCATTAGCATTCCTGATGATTTCAGCTGTAGGCATATGTTTAAGGATATGCAAAATGGATTGAGTAAATACATTGGCATTTGCCACAAGTTCAGGAAATACTACAGTAAGATGCTGTTTAAGCTGAGTCTTAACTCTTGCAATCTGCTGAGTAATATGTTCTCTCATCCTGGCAAGTGCGATAATATCATTGGACTCAGGAAGAGCAAAATAATTGAAATGTTCAATATTCTTAGCTATAAATTTAGCAATGATAACAGCATCAATTTTATCGGTTTTGGTTTTTCTGA
Source organism: Deferribacter autotrophicus (assembly GCF_008362905.1). Classification (NCBI taxonomy): domain Bacteria; kingdom Pseudomonadati; phylum Deferribacterota; class Deferribacteres; order Deferribacterales; family Deferribacteraceae; genus Deferribacter; species Deferribacter autotrophicus. The sequence continues at coordinate 398,500 of NZ_VFJB01000003.1, read as the reverse complement.
GAGTAACGGATTGGGCAAATTTTTTGATGAGAGCTGGATTAATAAGACAGACATCTTTCTTTTTGGATACAAGGGATGCTAAGAGGTTAATGTGATAGCTGCCAGTAGATTCAAGAGCAATGATAGAGGAGTCATACTTTTTAATCAAGTCATAGAAGCTGTTAAAACCATCAATGTCCATTTGAAATTCAGCTTCTTTGAGAAGTTCAAGCTTATTGTTAATAATAGCGCAATTAAACTTATCTTTGGAAACATCAACACCTATAAAGAAAGCAAATTTGTCATTTTTCATGTCAAACCTCACTTAAAATATTTTAGTCCCGAATCCAAACTCCCGTTTGACAGTGGCTTGATAGCCAAATCAACCAATAGGGACTTTCGGGACGGGGGACAGACTAAATATGAAGCTTTTAAGCTTATTCCCACTGTAGTCCTCTGTCCCATTCTTAATTCATTACATAATATAATTTTCTTATACAACAAAAAAACGTAGGAGTTCTCACTGAAAAAGTGAAAACTAATTATTAAGTAAAAAATTTTTTATGATTTTTTTAATTTAAATATGAGGGCATTGCACAATCAAAAACGTTTCAAGTGTGTAACTTTATGATAAACAAGAGATTGCTTCGCTCCGCTCGCTGGTGACAACTCCCTTCTTCGTCATTGCGAGGAGCGGATGCGACGAAGCAATCTTATTATTATCAATATGTTAAACACTTGGCTGTGCATTCATGATATTTAACTGTGTACTGTGCAATATCCTAAATATCTATAGTTTTTACCATATTTTGGGGGATTTAAAGGGGGCTTGCCCCCTTTAAGTATGATAATTGTAATACCACTAATAAATAATATTTTAATTATCAATTAAATACTCTTTTTCAGCAGGAACTAAAATAAGGTTAACACGAACTTTAGCCGTAACACAATGATGGTAAAGAGATTGCTTCGCTGACGCTCAGGGTGACGGATGAGTCGACAACCTTCTCCTTCGTCACCAGTGAGGAGAGGATGCGACGAAGCAATCTCTTGTTTTATCAACGAGTTGTAAGACAGATCATCTTTTAACGTGCAATATCCTCGCTTCATTTTTCCAGCAAACACTTTTTTAGTTTATATCCTTAAAATTACACATAACCGAATTTATCCACATCAAACAATCCCCTATCAGTCAGTTTAAGATGAGGAATAACCTCCAGTGCCATAAATGTGAGAGTGGAAATGGGATCTGTTAAATCTTGGCAAATCAATTTTGCTTTTTCTTTAATTGTTGATAATTTTTTAGCAAGGTCATAAGGATTTTGAGCAGATACAATCCCTCCCACATTCAAAGGTACCGTATAAACGGTATTTTCATCAAAAAGTGCCAGTCCTCCTTTATTTTCGATAATAGCATTTACCACTTTTTGAATGGCATAATCCGAAGTACCGATAGCGATAATATTGTGACAATCATGGGCCAAAGAGGAGGCAATTGCCCCCTTTTTCAACCCAAACCCAGTTATTCTTGCAGCTGATTGATAACCGTGACCGTATCTTTCGAAAACTACAAGTTTTAACAGATCATTTTCCAAATCAAATTCAGGCGCGTTTTTATCAACCGATACTTTGTCAGTAATCAAACTTTTGTCATTTGCCTTTATACAGATATGTTTAACCTTTTCATCAATTTTAGGAGCATCCGTTATTTTACTAATTTTAAAGGAATTGAGTAAATAATCGGGTATCTTTCCTATTTCAAAAGTCTCTTGAAGTGGTTTACCATTTATTATGGTAAGTTCTGGCTTAAATTCCATTTCTCCATTGAACAGCACTAAATTTGCAATGTTTCCTTCTTTTACCTCTGCGTATTTATCTAAACCATAATACATAAGTCCGTTGTAAGAAGCGGTTTTTAATGCCAATACAGGATTAATACCATTTTTCACTGCCTTTTTCAGATGATAGTTAATATGTCCGCTTTCCAAAATATCATTCAATGTCTTGTCATCAGTGCAAAACATTATTTTTTCTGGAAAATCTTCTATGGCTTTATAAGCATTAGGATGTGAATGTTCGGCAGAACCTTCTCTTAAAAATATATGTGCTCCCGCTGAGATTTTTTCTGCAATTTCATCATATTCTTCGTTTTCGTGATCATCATCAATGCCAATGGAAAAATATGATTTCAGCGAATCACCTCTTAGCTTTGGAGCATGACCATTTACTCTTTTGTTCAGTCCCTTAGCCTTTTCAATTATTTTTAATACATTTTCATCTCGATTTAAAACGGCAGGAATGTTCATAAGTTCACCGAGGGAAACAACCCTGTCATTTTCTAGGAGATCTAAGATATCGTTTGTATCTAGCCTACCACCGGATGTGGCAAAATCTGTGGCAGGCACACAAGATGGTACAGCATAAAAGATGTGACATGCTGATAATTTGCTGTTTTCTATAAAAAATTCCAACCCTTTTTTACCTGCCACATTTGAAATTTCATGACAATCAGCTACAACGTATAGTGTGCCATAGCCTGCTACGATGTTACCAAACAGTGAAGGTATGAGATAAGAGCTTTCAATATGGCAATGGCAGTCTATAAGACCTGGTGAAAGTATACCGTTTTTGCAGTCAATAGTTTCTTTACCCGATATTGTGTCGGACGAAATTTTGGCAATTACATTACCTTTAATTCCAATATTTACTTTCTCAAATTTTAAATTGTTAAAATCAGGTATTCTTACATTTTTTAAAACAAGATCCACTTAGCCTGCTCCCAGATAGATAAACCTAGCTATAAATATTACTGCAAGAATCCATACCGGCAAAGACACTTCTTTAGCCCTACCAGCTAGCAATTTTGTTAACGGATAAAATATGAAACCTAAAGCAATTCCGGTAGCAATACTATATGAAAATGGCATAGACACCATGACTATGAAAGCAGGTAATGCCTCTGTAAAATCGTCCCAATTTATTTTTGTAACTGTTTTAAGCATCAATACTCCCACTATAATTAAAGCCGGTGCAGTGGCAAAAGGTGGGATTGATTCTGCAAGTGGGGCAATAAACATAGAAAGTAAAAACAGAATTCCGGTAGTAACAGCTGTAAGCCCTGTTCTACCACCTTCGGCAATGCCAGAGGCACTTTCAATATAAGTTGTCACCGTTGAAGTCCCCAATAAACTGCCGGCAACTGTACCTATTGCATCAACAGTTAGTGCTTTATTTACTTTTGGAAACTCCCCATTTTCCTTTATAAAGCCACCCTGTTTTGCAACACCCACCAGTGTACCAGTAGTATCAAAAAGGTCTACAAATAGGAATGCAAAAATTATCCCAAAAAATCCTATATTTAATGCATTTTTTATATCAAGTTTAAATAATACCGGTGTAATATCAGGCGGCATCCCAACAATACCTTTGAATTTTGCAAACCCTAAAACAACCCCTAAAATCCATATAAATAAAATTCCTATCAGAATGGCACCACGTACTCTTCTTGCTATAAGTGCTCCTATTATTATTACACCTATTATGGTGAGTAGTGGAGAATGCTCGGTAATGTTGCCCAGAGAAACAAGAGTAGCAGGATTATCCACAACAATACCTGCTTCTTTCATTCCTATTAAAGTGATAAATAATCCTATACCGCCTGCTGTGGCCACTTTTATACTGTCAGGAATCGAATAAACAATTATTTGTCTCACTTTTATAAAAGTTAAAAAAAGGAAGATAACACCTGATAAAAACACTGCACCAAGAGCAGTTTGCCAGGAATAACCCATCTGCATAACTACGGTAAATGTAAAGTATGCATTGAGACCCATCCCAGGAGCTAATGCAAAAGGATAATTAACCAACAACCCCATTAATATAGTGGATAAACCTGCTGCAAGTACTGTGGCCATCATTACAGCGCCAAAATCCATACCAGTTTTGGAAAGGATAGCCGGATTTACGAAAATGATATAAGCCATTGTCATAAATGTGGTGATGCCGGCTATGATCTCAGTTTTTACATCGGTATTATTTTCTTTTAGTTTAAACAATCTTTCCAGCATCTTAACCCCTCAAAAATTATTTAGGCTCCGTATAATAATCGTACAAAAGCCTATGTCAATACCTTTAATACTGAAATTACCCTATTTCTTGCAAAAACATCATTCTTTAAGTTTAGAAAAAGTATTTTTCAAGTTCTATGTGTAATAGATAAGTTCAAGGTTCAAAGTTCAAAGTTCAATGTTCAAGGTTCAAGGTTCAATGTTCAAGGTTCAAGGTTCAAGGTTAAGAAGTAGTTTTTAATTTACGATTCACGTTTCACGAATCACAGCTTTAAATCGTTGCGAGCGAAGCAAAGCAATTTCAGTGTTATTAGTAAGTTGCTATTTGGACAAGTAACTGTGCAACATCCTCAATTTTTATATCTAGCTACACAATGTCTAATTTTAAGAAAAAATCAGAAATTTACCACACAATGAATAAATAGTATGGTATAATAAACATATGATCTAATAATTTTTAGAAAACAGTTAAATGATATTTTTTAGAAAAATATTTGTTAAATTATAGTTATGTTTAAGGTTAATTATTTTTTTAAATTATTTTTTATTATCCTTTATATTTTTTTTTATATTTCTAATGCTAATTCGTCACAAACTAATCCTCAAAGATACGAAGAATGTAAATTTGCGTATATAGATCTTATTTCCATTCCTGATGTTTTTAAAACAAAGCAAGATTACTATTCCCTTTTTCCATTTAAGCCATTTTTAAATTTCTGCTTATCCCAAAATATAAAAGAATATAATAATAAAAGCGTTCTTAAAGAAATATTTAAGTACGACAGAAAAGTAATTGAAAAACTCAAACAATCTAAAACAAAACAAGAAAGAGAACTTGCTTTTTTTTTAGAAAGGAAATTTGAAAAGTTCAAGCTTGAAAACTCCTTTGTTTCAGACTGTATTGTTATAACTATACCCTTTAATGTTAATAATTTAAAAACTGTAAATGTTGAATTTATCTTTTACGTTGATTGTTTTAAAGAATCTCCGCTGATGAAAACCACCTTAAATGAATTCAAATTACCTAAAGGTAATCACATAACAGCAATATCGAAAAATTATTATGGTAATAGCAAGGTTTTCACTTGCAATGGAGGATATGTATATCTCGTAATACCAGTAAAAAGTATACCTAAGGAATGGTATCAATGTTTTTAAAATCTTAAAACATAAAGGGAGTATATAATGAAAAAAATGATCATTTTTCATCTTCTATTCTTTTTTTTTCTTTTGCTTTTGCTAAGGATGACATGATTTCGTGTCAATATCCAACTGACCCCGAACCCGAATTAATACCTAGAATTCAGCCTTGCAATAAAATAGAAGAAAATAACTATGTCGCAAAATGGGCATGCATGAATGGATTTGAAATTCATAACGCCTGTATGGACTCTCCTACCTTTGTGCTTAATGAAACATTCTTTTGTAAAGGCCAAAAACATAAAGTTACCTATCTAGCTAAAGCAAACATACTACAGTGGTATGATATGAGTGTCGTGGGAGGAACATATTCTTTTTATGAAGATTTAAAAAGCGACCTTTATCCAGGTTATGTCAGTTCGGTATCTGCTGCAGTCGATACATACAATTTTTGCAATTATATAGATGATAACACTGATTACAATAAAAGAACCCTTTGCAAAAGATTTAAGGAAAAAGCTCAGACTTTTTTTGTTGGCCTAAAATCGGTAGTTTGGGCAGTAATTCATGATAAAAAGCCGAATTTTGAAGGTGACTTGGTAAATGGTGAAGTAAATGTTACCATACAAGCAGAACATAAAGGATTTAAAACTAAAAAAGAATATATCACAGTTGACACCACAAAAATTGGTAAAATCATAATTAGCGGTTATGTCAAAGATGATTTAAACAACCCTATTCCAAATGCAAGAATTTTATTACCTGAATATGGAAACAAAGAAATATCAGCAAATATAAATGGATATTACAAAATAGATTTAACATTAGACACCCAAGGAAAGGTGGCAAATTTTACTCAAGACATTGTTATGCATGCCAAAATAGGAAAACTTAATGTGGAAATTTTAGCATCGAAATTAGTGGCAAATGGAAAATTTCAAAATTTAAAATTTAAGGTTAGTTCTCCACAAAAAAATATGGGTAATAAAACTGTAGAAATCACATTCGCACCAAATGGATATATAAAAAATGGTAAAACTGTTAATTATTTGACAAAAACATCTTTTATAAAAAAAGTAAAATTAAATGCAAACGGAATAGGTGTAGTAAAAGAAATAATGCCATCTGTAAAAAAGGAAAAACTAAATAATATTTTTAATCCTAGCGATTATTTTCCTGTCACAGCAAAACTGGTAGTAGAATATCCTGAAGCAGATGCAAAAGGGGAAACCAATGTTCAACTTTATTCTCCATTTCCAAAGATTAAAAGGGTAACCATACCAGGAGGTATTGATGAGGGGCTATGGCAGATTACACCTTCAACCATTACAATTGAGGATTTAGACAGCAACAGTTTTAATATTGAAGTAAGAGGTTTTGGAAGATTTAAATTAAAAGGTGGTCACATAACTAAAACAGTTTTGAAAGAATATAGATTTACAGGGAATCAGTTTCAATTCTACTACGGTGCCTATAAGATGGGACTTGATCTAAATAAAGAACCTGACCTGTGGAAAGAGCTGCTTATTACAAATTTAAAGGTACTTGGCAACTTTTTTATAACCATTTCTGAAGCAGACTTATTGAAAAGAGTGCAAAAATTTAAAGGGAATATTAATCTTACAAATAGAATTACCTCTGATAAAGTTACTTCTTTGAGTAAATTGAGATTTGCAATGAGAGATTTTTATCACAACACTCTATCTTATTATTATGACAAGGACAAAGATTATGTGAAAACTGCTGATTTGGTTGTTGGTGGTGTTTCAATAGGGTATGATATTTATAGTATGATAAAGAAATTAAGTCCTACCCTTGGTCAGAGTTTACAGCTTGAAACAGCCAAAGCAATTTATGAAAATGCGAAAACAATTCACAAAATTTACAAGCAATACAGAAAAATTTCTGACTCATATCAAGATGTAGTTTTTATCCCCATCTATATATCTGTTTCAGATGGTGATGGGTATACTACTAATACAATAAGATCAATTTCCGTTAAGATATGGAAGGAGGTAGATTAATGAAAAATATTTTTAAATTTTTAATTTTAGTACTTTTGTTTCATAGTATAAGTTTTGCAAATGAAGCACCAGTAAATGATTTGATTTATCATTATTTCCAAGCAATTCAAAACAAAGACCTACAAACAATAAACAGATTGTTTATAAATCAAAATCCAAACCGAATAAAGGCATACAATGCAGTGTTTCAAGCTACTGATCAAAGAATAAACAGTATTAAAATAAAAAATGTCAAAATTTTTGGAAATAAAGGGATAGTAGAAGTGGATGCAGATTTTCTCATAATCAGCAAAGTAATCCCTGACAGCTTTAACTATCAAGAAAACCAGGTTTTCTTACTGGAAAAAAATAGTTTTAACCAGTGGAAAATTGCCAAAATAATAACTAAGGAAGATTTTAACTTGATAATAAAAAATTACTTTCTAAAAAAAGGGTTTGAGCCTTTAAAAGAAGTTACAAAGGTTGATTTTTCATACAACACTGCAGAATCAGGTGAAGACTTTCTTAACGACGGTTCATATCTAAACATCTCTGGTAAATGGAAAACCGATTTTGGAATTTTAATAATAACTCAAAACGGTAATAAGATTTACGGCACTTACCCACACGATAGTGGCAAAATTGAAGGGACATTAAACGGCAATGTATTAAACTGTATATGGAAAGAAGCCCCCACATATAAGCCTTATAACGATGCTGGAGAATGCTATTTCATTTTCTCAAGAGATGGAAAAAAGTTTACAGGAAAATGGAGATACGGTTTTAACAAAAGTGTATGGAATGGAAACTGGAATGGGATAAAAATTTCTGATGGTTCTAACATACCAAATAACACACAAATTCAAACAGGTGACACTTCAACATCTAATATGGAGTATAATACAGACAGACCTGGGTTAGATTATAAAAATTTTAACTTACCAGCAAATGATCCAAAATTGTGTAAACAGGTCTGTGATAATGATCCAAAGTGTAAAGCATGGACCTTTGTCAAACCAAATACGATTCAAGGACCAAACCCAAGATGCTGGCTTAAATATGCTGTGCCAAACCCGATAAAATCAAACTGCTGTATATCAGGAATAAAGAAACAGGCAGATATGGCAAATGCTGAAAGCTGGTTTAAAAACTGGAAAATTATTAAATCATTAAATTCCAATATAGCTGGTAGCAACGAAAAGTTTGGCTGGAAATATCCTGTAAGAAAGATTGGTGATGCAATGCCACCAGAGGGAGCAAAAGGAGCCGCACTCTATTTACATCCCATTTCACAAACAGAACCAACTCATCTGCAAGGACATTATCATGTAAGTTCTAACAAAAAGTCTCTAATGTTTAGAGTAGCAGGCAACAAAAATGGCGATTGGCTAATGGAAGTAAGGGTTAATGGAATAAAAGCATTTGAAAGGGTAGTGGATGGAAAGAAATGGTATGAGTTAACAATTCCGCTTCAAAAATATTATGGTCAAGATATTACAGTAGATCTTTTCATAAAAGCTAATGGCTGGTTTTTTGAGTATGCTTTTATAGATGAAATAACACTTGTTAATACACAATCCATAGGGCCTTATGGCATCGAATACAATACTGATAGACCCGGATTTGATTATAAAAATTTTGATCTCCCACAAAATAACGCCCTTTTGTGTAAACAGGCCTGTGATAATGATCCAAAATGTAAGGCTTGGACATTTATTAAACCAAATACAATTCAAGGACCAAACCCAAGATGCTGGCTAAAATATGCTGTACCAAAACCTGTACTTAATACTTATTGTGTCTCAGGTGTCAAAAACAATACAAACAACCCTTCAAGTAATAATAACAATGTTATTAATGATAAACATATCTATGATGATTTCAATAGCTTTAATAATAAGTTGTGGATCCCATTAGAATGGCAAACATTGAACAAAGCACCTAATAAAATCACATTATACAACGGAATTCTTGATTTAAAATGCAACATTACGGATAGAAGCGGATTTTTAGCTTCAAAACCTATAAAAATTAATAGAGATGAAATAATAACGATTAAAAGAAGAGTAAAAGTACATTATGCTAATCAATATTTTGAAGGAGGAATATGGTTTTATCAAACAGATAAACCTGAAATAGTTATGCCACAAAATAAGGCCACTTGGTTAAGCGCCTTTGGAAAACAACTGTTTAATGTCACATATTATAATTACTATTATGAAAAGCCCGGTGTAAGACAGTACGTCCCTGCAAAGCACGGTTTTGTAATCTCCGGCTTAGACTGGAGAAACAAAAAAAATTATGTCGTATTTCCACCAATATGGGACAAATGGTTTGAAGAAGAAATAGTTTATGATCCTGGCTCAAATACAGCCATTTACAAAATAAATGGTCAGATTGGAAAAGTTTTTACTGCAAACATGGATAAACCGTACATAAGGTTTATTATGCATTCTTACGGTTGGTATACAGGTCATGACATCCAAATAGATTGGATAAAAATTGATATAACCAAAAAAGAAAATTCTGCACATAATTATAATAGCAATAATTTAAAAATGGTAAACAATAGTACATTTTCTATCGAGCAATGTGCAGCTTACCAATTTAAAAATGATTATATAACTAAACAAATTCCAAATTATTTGGATAAAAATATTAAAACTGTTTATGTCACATGCAAAATCAATAATACTCCAGCTAACACTGTCTTAACAGCCCAATGGTATTATTATGATTCTGATAATTCAAAAATTTTTATATTAGATTACCCCTACAAAATTCCTCAACCTAATTATACTGGATACGTAACCTTTAATCTTGAAATGCCCCCTGAAAAAATATGGCCTTCTGGTAAATATGAAGTTGTAATAACCAAAGACAGCAATATCTTAAAAAAAATTAATTTTTATTTCAAATAGAAAGGGTGCCTTCCAAGGCACCCTTTAAATAAATGACTCCCTGAACAGATTCGAAAAAAATCTCCTATCCATTTATAAAACATTAACATTCTAGCTAGCTAAAATGTTATGTTACTCATCTATATTTTCTATAATTATACGGAATCATTTACATTAACACACAACTAATTTCGCTTAATATTTTTATACATCCAGCTACCTTGAGCAAATATTGTAATAAAACCTTTAGTCCCATTTCCTTTAAAAGTCTACCCTGTGAAATATCAAACATCTTCTAAACCAAATCCTTTATACTCAATTTTAAAACCTTTTAAATACCTCAAGATTTTTTTTGATTTTTCCTTTAATTCCTGCAAATTTATTTTGTTTTTGTTTAGTTTTACTTCTGCAATTAATGCTCTTTTTTCCATTTCATTTACAGCAACGATATCGATTTCATTCTCACCTTTTTTATCCCAATATGAGCCAATCATTGAATACTCATTTGTTGATGCAAGCTTTTCTTTGAAGTATTTCTCCAACTTTCTTCCTAAAAATTGGTCAAAATATTTCAATGTGTATTTTTTCAAATAATCAAAGTTCTTTATCTCAACTGCTGATAAATTCTTATAAACGAACATAAACCAAAAACTTAAAAAATTATCAATTATCTCATATTTTACATTTCTCGCATTTGGTTTTGAAAAAACAGGCTGCACCCTTTTGATAATTCGATAATTTTTCTCCAGCTTTTCCAAAAAACCTCCCACACTTTTTTCCAAAACCCCTTCAATTTCACTGCGAAAGGTTTTAGAGCCAGCAACTAAAGACAGTATCGAAAAATAGGTATGATAATCTTTGCCAAACTCCCCTATTAACACTTCTCGCCCCTCAGCCAAGAAAAAAGAACCATCACAAAAGACCATATCAATGATTTTTTCTAAGCTCATTGCTTTTTCTTTGCACAAGATTTCAATATACTTTGCCATCCCACCGGTAATTGCATAAAATGACACAAAATCTTTAGCATTAAATTCTGCATAATCAGCATAAATCTCTTTCAATGTATTCACATCAAAAGGCTCTAACACAATCTTTCTATCAGCTCTGCCAAACAAAGGCTCTTTAGAATCTTCAAATATTTTTGACATTAAAGAGTAAATTGAGCCGCTCAAGATTAAATTCACCTTACTTTTAGGCTTATATTCATCCCAGATATTTTGCATATCAGAATACACAGAAGGATTTATATTTTGAAATTCCTGAAATTCATCAATCGCAATATTTATCTGCTCTGACTCACCAACACTCATTAAATACTCAAAAATCTCCTTAAAGTTGGTTAGCTGACCAATGATTCTTTTACCAAGTACACCTTCGATTATTCCTTTATATTCTTCACATAACAGTTTCTCACTTTTTTTCGCCACAAAAAAGTATAATAGTTTTTTATCCTTATAAGCTTCTTTGATAAGCCTTGTTTTACCTACCCTTCTTCTTCCTACAATAAAAGTCATAAATGAGCTTTCAAAAGAGCTCTGCTCAGCTTTTTTCAATAAATCCAGCTCTTTTTCTCTATTGTAAAACTTCACACATACCTCCTAACGCAACATCAGTTACTGTAATATAGGTTGCAATTATAGTTTTGACAAGAGAAAGTTAATTGAGAAAAAAGACCCCTATATATAACGCAAATTCTTCGGCAATTAATTCTGCCTGTTTTAGCACTGTTTCAGTTGCGAGTTCCTGCATATCTGGTGGATAACCGTATTGACGAAGAGTCCTCTTTACAATCACTCTAAGTTTTGCTCTTGCACTTTCCCTAAAGGATTTTCAATTGGCGATTTGCGAATTACGATTGTCTGAATCGGAAGCTATATCGGGACCGAATATATAATCCCAGCCAAGAGATTGTAGAAGAACTATTGCGAATTGTTCTATATCGAATTCATGAATTTAAGACATAATATGTTAATGCTAATATAAAATATTAGGACATCTTTGAATGTGTTTGGAAATTTAAATGGCTCCCCGGGACGGACTCGAAAAAAATCTTCTATCCATTTATAAAACAGTAAAATTTTAGTTAGCCAAAATGTTATGTTACTCATCTCGTTACTCATCTACTATATTTATATTTATAATTATATAACATCGCACCTTTGTAGACAAGTTAATTTTAGCCAATTAATCAAGATGTTGAAGCTTTTTTACAAACAGAATTAACAGCATTTGAAAAGTTGCAACAATATATAGCAAAGTTTATAAACAATTTCATGCTACTATTTCGTCGGCAATTAATTCTGCTTGTTTTAGCACAGTTTCTGTCGCAAGCGCCTGCATATCCGGGGGATAACCGTATTTACGAAGAGTTCTTTTTACAATAACCCTTAATCTTGCCCTTGCGCTTTCTCTTATTGTCCAGTCAATTGATGTATTCTTCTTTACCCTATCATAAAGAACAACTGCCAGCTCTCTTAACTTATCTTTTCCCATAAGCTCTCTTGCACTTTCATTATCTGCAACCGCACAGTAAAAGGCATACTCATATTCAGAAAGACCCATCTCTTCGGGCTCTTTGTCGCTTGCTCTTATATCTTTTGCAAGTGCAATTAATTCCTCAATAACCTGAGTGGCAGTTAAGATTTTATTATTGTATTTACGAATTAACTCTTCTAATGATTCCATTAAGGACTTGCTCTTTACTAAATTTTTTCTAATTCTACCCTTAATCTCATCGTTTATAATTTTTTTCAAAACCTCAATGGCAATATTTTGATGTTTCATTTCTTTTATTTCTTCAAGAAACTCATCAGATAATATAGAAATATCAGGTTTTTTTAGCCCAGCAGCATCAAAAACATCAATTACTTCATTAGAAACCATTGCCTTATCTATAACCTGTTTGATTGCTGTTTCTATTTCATTTATAGATTTTCCTCTCCCTGTGCTATCAAATTTTATAAGCCTTGACTTTAATGCCTGGAAAAAAGCAACTTCCTCTTTTATTTTAAGCGCTTCAGGGTGAGGAATTGCAATTGCAAACGCCTTTGAAAGAGCAGTTACTGCGTCAATAAACCTTTTTTTACCATCTTCAAGCCCAAGAATAAAGTTCGCTGCTTCAAGAATTATTGAAAGTTTTTCTTTTGTATCAGCATTAAAATACCTTTTATAATCAAAACCAAAAAACATATCCCTTACAACTTCCAACTTTTCAAGCATTATCTTCATAGCCTCTTCCTGAAGTTTAGCAGGATCTCCTTTGCCACCACTATCAGCGTAAAACTTTAACGCTTCCTTTAAATCTGCTGCAATTCCAAGATAATCAACAATAAGGCCTCCTGTTTTATCCTTATAAACTCTGTTTACCCTTGCAATTGCCTGCATTAAGGTATGTCCCTTCATTGGTTTATCAATATACATTGTGTGAAGGCATGGCACATCAAAGCCGGTAAGCCACATATCAACAACTATTACTAATTTTAACTCATCCTCAGGGTCTTTAAATCTATCTGCAAGTATTCTCCTTTGCTCCTTTGTTAGATAGAATTTTGCAATTTCAGGCTCATCTGAAGATGATACAGTCATCACAAGCTTTATTTTTCCTTTTTTAAGTTCATCACTATGCCAATCAGGCCGCAATTTTATTATCTCATTGTACAATTTAACTGCAATTCTCCTTGTCATAGCCACAATCATTCCCTTGCCTTCCATTACTGCAAGTCTTTCTTCAAAATGATTTACAATATCTTTTGCGATTTGCTCTACTCTTTCTTTGCTGCCAACAATAGCCTCTAATTTTGCCCATTTTGTTTTTGCTTTTTCAGTTTCAGAAAGACCTTTTTCATTAAGTTCTTTCTCAAATTCTTCAATTAACCTTTTACCTTCCTCATCAATATCTACCCTTACAAGCCTACTTTCATAATAAATAGGGACAGTTACACCATCCTCAACTGCGTTGGAGATGTCATAAATATCAATATAATTCCCAAAAACAGCTGGAGTATTTCTGTCTGTTTTCTCAATTGGAGTTCCTGTAAATGCAATGTAGGTTGCATTTGGCAGAGCATCCCTTAAATATTTTGCAAAACCGTATTTTATCTCACCCTTTCCCTCATTAATTTTTGCCTTAAATCCGTATTGAGTCCTATGTGCTTCATCAACAATTACAATAATATTGTCTCTTTCAGAGAGTGTTTCATATATATTTCCCTCATCAGGCCAGAATTTATGAATTGTTGTAAAAACCACACCACCTGATGCAACTTTTAAAAGTGTCTTTAAATGCTCTCTGCTTTCAGCCTGCACCGGCTCCTGCCTTAAAAGTTGTTTTGATGCAGCAAAGGTATCAAAAAGCTGGTCATCAAGATCATTTCTATCTGTAATTACCACAATCGTTGGGTTATTTAGAATCTGAATAATCTTTCCTGAATAAAAAACCATTGATAAAGATTTACCTGACCCTTGCGTATGCCAGATTACACCTGCTTTTTTATCTCCTTTTGCTTGAGTTTTTACATCAGGGAGACCATAAGAGGCAGGAGACTCCCTTAAAACATTATCCTGTTTATTTTGTCCAATAGCCCTGATGGTAGATTCAATCGCTTTGTTTACAGCATAATACTGATGATATGCAGCTATCTTTTTTGTTATCTGAATCATAGTCTGCCCTTTTTCATCCTCCCTTTTTGATTTATCAAAAACAATGAAAAATCTAATGTAATCAAGAAGGGTATTTTTATTTAAAAGTCCCTTTATTAAAATTTCCAATTGTGACTGTAGGGGCGAACCTATGTGTTCGCCCGTATGTTTTTGCGGGCAGACACGTAGGTCTGCCCCTACGGTGTGTTCGCCCGTGTGTTTTGACGGGCAGACATGCAGGTCTGGCCCTACGGGATCAATGGATTTCCACGCCATAAACCTGTCAAATCCGGCGGATAGACTTCCTGCCTTTGCCTCAAGCCCATCGGAAATAATCAAAATCTCGTTGTAGTTAAATAGAGAAGGGATTGTTCTTTTATAGGTCTGAATCTGATTATATGCTGATTTAATGGTTGCATTTTCATCTGCTGGATTTTTAAGCTCCATTACAACAAGAGGTAAGCCGTTTATAAAAAGCACAATATCAGGCCTTTTATTTACATTGTTTTCAATTACAGTAAACTGATTTACAACTAAAAAATCGTTATTTTCAGGGTTTTTAAAATCAACAAGCCAGACATAATCCCCTTTTTCCTCTCCATTCTTTTGATAACTGACCCTTACCCCTTCTGTAATCATACGGTGAAAGGCTTCATTGTTGGAAATAAGTTCAGGAAAATTAAGATTTTTTACCTGCTTTATTGCATCATCAAGAGCATATTCAGGGATAAGTGGATTTATAATTCTAAGTGCCTTTTTTAACCTGCTTTCTAAAATAACTTCTTCAAAAGATCTTCTTTCAGGACTCACGCCATCAGGTGCAATATCCGGACCAAAGGCATAATCATAGCCTTGAGATTGAAGAAGGTCGATGGCAAATTGTTCAATGGAATTTTCGTTTAGATTAGGCATGGTTATTTTCCTTTAAAATATTTTAATCTTCTTAAATCAAAAGCCTTTAAAGTTCCTTCAAGAATATCTGAAGCATGTTTATTTATTACAGGATTTTCTATAGAACCAGATTTAAAACTAAATTTATTCCCATTTTTCTTATCAATATTAACGAAAATAATTTGTTCTGCATCTCCAACAATTGCCAAATTAGGATTGTGTGTGACTAAAATAATTTGTCTTCTTTGCTTAGCTAATTTTATAAATTTAGTCAAAATCCTATATATACTTTCATTATCTAAATTTTCTTCTGGTTGATCTACAATAAGAGGAATATTATCTTTATCTAACATCAAATAAAAAACTATTAACAACGCTCCTTTTTCACCAGGAGAAAGCTGTGATATGCTTTTAGATCCTAATTTCAATTCATAAGTGGGCTCAACATATTCCAGTGAAAAGAGGTAATGATAAAAATCTTCTAATTCTTTAACTTGTTCAAATATATATCTTCTTTTTTCTTCATCTGTTTTTTCTTTAAAAGCTTCTCTATGATCAACTTCTAAAATATAGATAATCTTCTCCAAAAAACTTCTGAAATCTTCTTCAGAATTAATATCAACATTATCAACTAATTCTCTTAATAAAATCTCACCTTCTTCTTTCCCGTAAAAACTCCCTCGTAATTTTTGATTAATAAATGAGAGAAATTTGTCAACAAATTCATTTCTAATATTTAAAGCAGCTTCTATAATTATCTCATAATCTTCAAGCACTTCAGTATGGCTTAAGATTTCTTTATCTATTGCTTCTTTAAATTTCTTATAAATTTTTACTAATTCTTCTTTTTTCTTATAAATTTCTAAAGTTTTATTTATTCTCTCATCTCTCAATTGTTTTAAACGATTATTTAACTCTGAATTAACAAAATTAATTTGTTTTTCTAACCATTTTATGGTATCTGGTTTTGTTTCATCCCCTAAAATTTCATTTCTCTTTTGTTTCCATTTTTTCAAAGTCTCCAAATACTTCTGATATTTTTTCTCCGGCTCAGTTAGTTCTTTTTTTATTTTTTCTATTTCTGATTTTATTTTCTCTTTCTTTACCATTAAACTATTTTCGGTTAAATCCTTTCTTTTTTCTTCCTCTACTTTCTCTATATTCTCATTAATCAATAAAACTGCTTGAATATCTTCTATCTGCTTTTTAAATTCTTTAATTTTTTTCTCAATAGTTTTAGTGTTGATATTAAAAGTAATTATAGAATCAATATCCAGTCCGAATTTTTCAAAAGTAGCTTTATTGTCTTGCTTGAACTTTTCAATTCGCTGTTTTTCTAATTTAATATTCTTAAGTAATTGACTAAGTTCTTCTTGTTTTAGTGTTAAAACCTCAAGTTCCTTCTGCTTTTCTTTAATTTCTGTTTCTATATTATCTAATTCCTTATTTAATGCTTCTAATTTTTCAAACAATTCCCTTTGTTCCTTACTTAATTTCTCATCATCTTTGGGATTCTTAACCTCTTTCGGTTTATTCTTTTCATGTTCTTTTAATTCTTCCTTTTTTAAAGATAATTTATTTTCTAATTCCTGTAAATAAGTAGGATGCTGTTTCTTCTCTAACTCAATAATTTGTTTGTTTAGTACATCTATTTCATTAATAATTTGATTTATATCATTTTGAATGGATTGTTTCTTATAATCTATCAATTCTTGAAATGAACTTTTACCTAATTTTTGCTCATCAGGTAAATAACTAAAAACAATATTTTCCAATGTGTTAGGAAATTCTCTTTCCTCTATTTCGTTCGTTAGCTTTTCAAAAAAATTCTGAGGTAAATATCTTACACGCTCAGGTGCAGTAGTATCTGGTTTATCTGAAAGGTTTTTAATTATTTTAGTTTTATCTTCCCATTCTAAAGTAGCTTCAAAATTTTGTGCTAATCCTTTTGCAAGAAATCGGTCTTTTTTTAAAAAAGAAAAATCTTTATACTGATGCGAATTTCCACACAATCCTAAAATATCAACAATAGCACTTTTCCCACTACCTTTATTACCTATGATAGCTACAAGCCCTGAGTTAAAAGGTATTTCAATATCTTTAAACCAAATTCCTTGTTTTTCATCATAACCTGACACTTGAGTAATAGCTAAACTTTTAATAAATTTTGTTTTATTTTCTCTTACTCTTTTTAGCAATTCAGGTTTTTCACCAATAAAAACTCTCTCTTTGGGCTCATATTTAATCTGTTTCAATCCTTCAAAAGTTGGATCTGCTTTAATCCAAGTATATCTTCTTTCATCAGGTTCAAATAGTCTGTCAAAAGAATGAGCATCAGAACCCCATACACATGGTTTAAAGGATTTAAACTCTTTTTCATATTCTTTAGGATCTTTATAAAATTCTCCTAATGCCCATTTTATGGTATTGGGATTTGAAGCTAAAAGACCATCTGATTTTTGAATAATAATTTTCCTAACATTATGATCTTGACTATCCCATGAAATTTTACTCAAATCTTCGTCGGATGGAACAAACAGTAAATACTTTCCTTCAAAAATAGATTTCTTATTTGATAAAATTTTTGTAATATCACTATCATCAACTACTGCATTCATCATCCCAACTTCTATGTCACTTTTATCTTTAAATTTTTCATGCTCTTCTTTTAATCTTTTTCCTAATTCCTCTAAATTACTTATTGTCAATGCTCTTCTTTCATCTTCTTGTTGAGGTGTTCCCTCATAGACAAATTTCAACTCTCTTAAAAAATTTTCTTCAATATCTTTAATAGAAACTTTGTTAGAAAAAATAACATGAAAATTTATCCTATTCTTCCCTACTAATTTATTTAACCGGAATTCTATATTAGATAATATTAAAATTTTTTTTATCTTAGCTATCTCTTCGTCAGTAAATAAAGTAGATAGTTTATCATCTTTATCCAAATATTCCTCTTTAATCCTTTTATAACCTTCTATAGAGAAATAATCTGTTATTCCGATAACTGCTATTTCTTTTTCAATTGCGTTTTTAAATAGCTGCTTTACATAATTGTCAAAATCCTCCCCGAATTGATTATTTAAGCAGGAATATGGCGTATGCACATGCAAATCCCATTTTCTCCATTCAGAACCTCTTGAAAAATTATTGTATCTATTCATTTCCATCTCCTCTTTAATTATTCCCTCATTAAGGAATTGAAACAAAAGTATAAAATTAAAATTTTTTCATATACTCACCCTCACTTCTCCGCTCATTAGTTTTGGCAGGAGTGTATCCCGCAGTTTTTCCAATGTAAGGATTTGGTTTTTGTTTGATTGAATTTTCATAAAATAAGGCTTAACGATTTTATTAAATCTCTCCAAAGTCTCTTTATCAGGCTTTAATATCATTATTTGTTTTACCCCTTCATTATTTATATCAGGTTGAACTGTTCCGCTAACAAAAGAATCTTTTATTTCCTGAAACTCTTCTGATAATATAAAACACCAAATATAATAATGACTTAATTCAGTCGTTTTTAATCCAGTAAATCCAGTTGATAGAATAATATTATCAATATCTGAATAATCATCAAACATAAGTAGTTTCTTTACACCACCTTTTTTAGCAAACCAAACTGAAAATTCTATTGGTTGCATATTTGCTCTTGAAGGTCTTTTATCATAGGTAATGTATTCACCGCCTTGAATTTCAGTATCATTGACATCACCTGTAGCAAGATAAATTTTTATACCGTCAAATTTCTTAATTCCACTTTTAATTATTTTGGCAAGTTCGCTATCACCTAAAGAAACCTCCTCCCAATCCTCTTTTGCCTCTTCAATGAACCACTGGCGAAAGAGGGTTTCTGCCATTTTTTCAAGGGTTTTGTTCTGGCGGTGGAGAAGATCAATTTTATCATCCAATGATGAAAGCACCGATGCAATGGCTTTTTGCTCCGGGAGAGGGGGGAAAGAAAATTCTAATAATTTTAAAGTTGAACCAGATATTTCCCCAAAAGTTGTCCCTGTAGCTTGAGATTTTAAATATTCAATATTATTCTTTAATAAATAAAAAACAAATAAATTATCATATCCATTTTTTACTACAAGACTTCTAAATCCTTGATTAGTAGCTATTTCATTTTTTGCAATAGCTAAATAACCTACAGGAGCTCTTGAAGTTAATAATATAGAACCTTTAGGAAGTAACTTAGCACTTGATTCTTGCAATCCTAATTTTGTAATAAATCTTTCACCATGAGAAATATATATGCCTTTAAAATTTGATAAATCTTTTGGAGTTAACCATGGGATATTGCCATTCCAATATTCAGGTACTTTAGTTTTAGGAGTCCCTCCACCAATAATCTCCGCCACCTCCCCCAACTTCACTCTTTTCCATCCCTTCGGCACTTTATCAGTCATTGTCTTTCTCCTCTTTAACTTCATTTAAACTTGCTTCAATATCTTTAATATCTGGCAAAGAGGATTTTAACTCCTCTGGTAATTCTCTGGTAATTTTATATTCACTAACTCCAATTGGTTTTGAAATATCACGCAGAGAATATTCTACAATTGTTTTATTCTTTTCCTTACAAATCAAAATCCCTATTGTTGGATTGTCCTTTTCTGTTTTAAATAATGAATCAACTGCTGATATGTAAAAATTTAGTTTCCCTGCATATTCAGGTTTAAATTTCCCGGTTTTTAATTCTATAACAACATAACAATGTAATTTTACATGGTAAAACAACAAATCTATGTAAAATTCTTCTTCACCAACTTCAATCTTATATTGCTTTCCTAAAAAGGAAAAACCAGCTCCAAGTTCAAGGAGAAATTTTGTTAAATTTGTTAGTAAGTCATTCTCAAGTTCTTTTTCCGTATAATCATCTCTTATTGCAAGAAAATCAAAACAGTATGGATCTTTTAACATCTCTTTTGCCAGATCTGATTGCGGTTTAGGTAATGTTTTATCAAAGTTTGTTATGGATTTTCCTGCTCGTTCGTATAGTCCACTCTCTATTTGATGGGTTAAAACTGACCTTGACCAGCTGTTTTCTATTGTTTTTTGAACATAAAACAATGCTTCTTCAGGTGTTTTGCATTTAGAGATAATCACCACATTATGCCACCATGGGATTGAGGTTAATAAATGTATAATTTGCGAAGCAGGTTGCTGCGCAATTGGGAAATAGCCATTCCAGAAAAGAAACCATCTTCTTATTTGTTCAAGATTTCTTTTTGAAAACCCTTTCACATCAGGGAACTCCGCCATCAAATCTTTACTTAATTTTTCAATTAACTTATCTCCCCATTTTGCCTCTTTTTGTTTCTCTGCAATCTCTTTTCCAAGCTCCCAGTAAAAATTTAGTAATTCACTGTTTACCTTAACAGCAGCTTTTAATTGAACCTGTCTGAATTTTTCTTTTAAACTCTTTATCCATTCATTGTATTTTTTATCATTTTTCCAACCTTTTGGCACTTTATCGGTCACTATCTTTCTCCTTCAAAATATAATAGGTGCTTCTACCTGTTTCCCCTATTTTTTGAAAAATTTCTTTTTCGCATAATTCCTTTAAATCATTTCTGGCAGTTCTCTCAGAAACATTGAAAATTTGCCTATATTCTTTGTTTGTTATTCTCCCGTGCTCTTGAACATAAACTATAGCTTTAATCTGTCTATTATTAAGCCCCATTGAGATTAATTTAAGTTCACTGCCGGTTTGCTGCCTCTTTGTTGCCGGTTTATTGCCGGTTTGTTGCCGGTTTAATCGGTCGTAATCGTTCGCAATATTTTTTTCTTTCTCAGTTTTTTCATAATTAACTTTTTTAAATGTAACTCTAAAAGCAAAACCGGGATCAGACCATTCCATTTTTATTTCTGGATATTTTTTGAGTTCTTCAGGTTGCTTTAAAATTTCTTCAAGTTTCACTATCCTGCTCCTTCTGCGGAATCTCTATTTTTTCTAAATTTTCCAGAATTAGTTTATTCAGCCTCTCTTCTTCTTTTAACTGCTCCATAAATTCTGCTTTTAGTTTTGTAAGTCTTTCTTCAAAATCAAAGTCATCATCTTCTTCAGGAAGGCCAACATACCGACCGGGTGTTAATACATAGTCAAGGTCTCTTACTTCTTCAATTTTTGCTGATTTACAAAAGCCTCTTATATCTTCATAAGTTTCATCTTCTTTCTGCCATTTGTGATAGGTATCTGCAATCTTTTTTATATCTTTTTCTGTTAAAACTCTTGTTCTTCTATTTATGAGTTTTCCCATATCTCTGGCATCTATGAAAAGAATTTCCCCTTTACGGGTAGTTTTATTTTTACGGATAAACCATAAAGAGGCTGGAATTTGAGTATTTAAAAAAAGTTTAGGTGGCAAATTGACAATACAATCAATAATATCATCTTCTATCATATTTTTTCTAATTTCGTATTCTGCTGTTTGCTTTGTGGTAAGAGCACCTTTTGCAAGGACAAAACCGGCTTTTCCGTGTGGTGCAAGGTGAAAAACAAAGTGCTGTATCCAGGCATAATTGGCATTTCCAACAGGGGGCACCCCATACTTCCATCTGACATCTTTTCGCAACAAATCACCGCTCCAATCACTGTCGTTAAACGGTGGATTGGCAATAACAAAATCAGCCTTTAAGTCTTTGTGGGCATCGTTTAAAAATGAGCCTTCAGAATTCCACTTAACCTGCGAAGAGTCTATTCCTCTAATGGAAAGATTCATTTTACAAAGTCGCCATGTTGTGTAGTTGCTTTCCTGTCCATAAATTGAAATATCATTGATTTTCCCCTGATGTTCTTTTACAAACTTTTCAGACTGCACAAACATTCCACCAGAACCACAACATGGGTCAAAAACCCTGCCTTTGTAAGGCTCAAGCATTTCAACCAAAAGCTCAACAACACTTCTTGGAGTGTAGAACTGCCCTCCCTTTTTACCTTCTGCAAGTGCAAACTGTCCTAAAAAATACTCAAAGACATGGCCTAAAATATCAGCGCTTCTTTCCTTTGCTTTATCAAAAGCAATATTACTGAAAAGGTCTATTAACCTGCCAAGGTTTATTGGGTCTATATTGGCTCTGGCATAACCTTTTGGTAAAACTCCTTTTAATGAAGGATTTTCTCTTTCAATTAACTCCATTGCATCGTCAATGATTTTTCCAATTTCAGGATTTTTTGCATTAGATTTTAAAAATTCCCATCTTGATTTCTGCGGCACAAAAAACACATTTTCAGCTCTATATTCATCAACATCTTCAGGGTCAGCTCCTGCATACTCTCCTTCGCCTTTTTTAAGCTTTTCATATAAATCCTCAAACGCATCTGAAATATATCTCAAGAAAATAAGACCTAAAACAATATGTTTATATTCTGCTGCATCAATGTTTTTTCTTAATTTGTCTGCCGCTTTCCAGAGTTGCTGCTCAAAAGATTCTGTATTATTCTTCTTTTTTGCCATAACTAAACCTCCCTAACCAATTTTTATTTTACCATAAATTTCACATATTACATCATTTATTAAGATATAATTCTATTTTTTTTAGTTTAGAAAGAAAAATTCTTGGGAAAAAGAAAGTTTCTCATTGACCCGTTCTTTTACTAATTACAAGTGTGATTGGTTTATATTCATGGAGGTGTTTTATGAAAAAAGTTGTTTCAATTGATGTAGGCTTTGGTGATGTGAAAGTTGTTTATGAAAGAGCTGGTAATCTAGTTTTTAAAAAATTCCCTACTGCTATTAAGGAAGTCTTACCGACAAGAATTGATTTCTCAACATCGTCATCTGAAAAGGAATATTACTACAATTCACGATACTATGTAATAGGTGAAAATGCAAAGAACAACTCTTTAAATCAGTCTACTGTAAACAGCTTAGTTGAATTTACACCATTACTGATTTACAAAGCTATTATCGATTACCAATTGGAAACTGAAAATACTATCTTTGCATTGGGACTACCTTTGTATGAATATACCCAAAAGAATAAACAGCGTTTGAAAGCCAAGCTTGCAGATTTCGAAGTTGACTATAAAAAACAAGGATATTTTGTCCATATTTATCCCCAGGGAGTTGGCTGTTATTTTGCTTATACACTTTATCACAAACAAGAGATTCAAAATGCTCTCATACTTGATATTGGATTTAACACTGTTGAAATTATTCTGTTAAGAAATGGTCGAATTGTAAAAACTGAATCTACCATGCTTGCAAAAAACGGTATAATGCAAATCGCAGGTTTGCTTAAACGGCTACTTCTTGAAAGAAAGAAAATTAATCTAAGTTATCAGGAAGCAATTGATATACTAATTAATAAGTCTATCACAATATATGGCAAAAAATTTGATTTATCTGATATTGTGACAGAAGTAAAACGTATGTATTCTGATCAATTATTGAAAGAAATTTATGCGATGTATGATGATAATTTAAGAAGTGCAGATAGGCTTCTTTTATGCGGTGGTGGAGCATACCATATTGGTGATCATTTACCTGAAGAATACAATGGTCTGGCAGAAATCTTACCTGATGCTGAATTTGCAAATGCATTAGGTTACTATTTTGCATTGAAATATCAGCTTGAAAAAAAGTAACAAGCGGCAGTCCGTCTGCCGCTACTCCAATCCATCAATACCAAAATCTTCTAAAACAGCTTCAATTGGATTTTCAACGTTAATATTATTATCAGGATTTTTCGATACATTTTGATGATTAAAGACTGTTTTTTTTCCAATAAGAACATTGGCTTTATTTTCCAGCTTTTCAAAAACACAATTCAAATATTTTGAATAATTGCTTTTGATATTACCAGTTTTAACATTCTCCATCCATTCCCGAATAATCCCTCTCATTATTTCTCCTCTTACAGCTTTTGATGGGATACTTAATAGGAAAATGGTAATCTCATCATTTTCATCTACATAAAAACAAAATCTTTTCATAATAACACCTCTTATTCAATAATATTAAGAGAACCGGTCAATCTAAAAGCACTTTAAAGTGCTTTTGAAATAACTTTAAAATTACTTTAATTTGCTTTCATTTTTTAGCATTTTTAAAACCCTTCTTATTGTTTGATATGAAACTTTTACACGATGATCTTTAGCCATAATTTCAGCAATCTTTCTGAGGCTTAGGCCTTGCTGGTGATAATAAAGAATCTCGTCTCTGTATTTTAACAGTTTGGCTATTTTTGAATTTTTCCTCTTCAGCTTGTTCAACTTTTCTTTGTTCTTCAGCGCCTTCAGTTTTTTTGATTCCTTCGAAGTTGGTCTGTTAAGCGAATTTAAAAAGGCTTCAAGCGCATCGATCCCCATAAAAACTTGCAATTGAAACGACTGCAGAATTTGCCGCATATACGCTTTAGCCTCGGCCTCACTCATCTCCCTCATTTTTTCACACATACTCAACAACGCTTTCTTCATAAAACACCTCCAAAGACTCTGTTACACTCCACTGTTACAGAAAATAGAAAAAGAACAGGTCAACCTTTTGTTGTCACATTGAAAAAACTGGATGTTAGTTGCGTTAAGTTTGAAAAACTTGACGCAACTAACAAACGAAATATTGACCACGTATCTTATATATAAGTGAGAGCAAAAATAAGAATTTAAGATAAATTTAGCAGGCTTTTTCTCTACCGCATGTGCGGACTAAAAAACATATACAAGGACAGTATTGGAGTATCTGGAGTTCAGGTTGATTTATTCAACCCAGCAGGAGGCCGAGGTCACCAGCCTCTCAAGCTGGTCAACGCAGGCTAACCTGCAACCGGAGTTTTCTTTTTCCCCTTTGCAATCCGTCTCGGGAGGTTTTCCGGACGGTTTATTATATATTTTTTAAGGCTGACCTGTGTAAGGTCTCATAACCAAGTGCCTTAAAAAGCTTGGTTTGGAGTTTAACACTTTATTTTGTTGTTTGATTGGCAGGTTTGTTGGTAGAGGAGGTGTTTTATGAAAGGCAGTATTACTAAACAAGTTAATTATGTTTGGATGAAACTTGACGGCATTGGGACTTCTAAAAGAGAAAGTAGAAATGTCAGTGGTAAAACTGGTGCTCACAATCAAAAGGTGAGTGATAAGGTTCACAGTTACCGTTATAAAGACGAGGTTCTGAGAACAGCAAGAGAATTGGCACAATTTGCGAGGGAAAATTTTGGAATAAAAGATATGGAAAAGATAAGGGATGATGTGGTTAAAGCTTATGTAGATTACAAAATTGAGGATGGACTGACCTATAGAACCATATCAACTTACATTGCGCATTTATCAAAGGTTGCTATTGGCCTGGAGAAGATTGCTGAGGAAAAAGGGAAAGAATATAAAGCATTTTCAAGAGAATTTTTGAAAGAAGTGCGCCAAGAAGCTAAGCAGCATGCGGTAAAAAATATACATCAAAACAGGGCATATTCAAATCCAGAAAAGATCATTGCTAATTTATCAGCCCCTGAACATAAACTTGTAGCGGAGCTTCAACTGAATCATGGTTTAAGGGTTATAGAAGCATCAAGATTTTCTCCAGAACAGTTAAAAGAGGATAACAAAATTGAATATGTTGGTAAAGGTGGAAAGATGATGGAAAAAGTGCTGGATAGTGCTTTATATGATAAACTGAAAAGTAATGTTGAAAAAGCTGTAAATGAAGGAAAAGTAGGTTTTGAAGTAGATTATCAGGAGTTTCTTAAAGATTTAAAAAGGGCATGTGAAATCATAGGTGAAGAATATCATGCCAGCCACGGTTTCAGGTACAATTATGCCCAAAACAGATTGATGGAATATATAAACGAAGGGTACTCTCCTGACGAAGCAAGACAGCTTGTATCTGAGGACTTGGGACACAACCGCCCTGAAATTACAAAGCACTACCTGTGAGGTAGTGTTTCTGTTCCATTTTTAATTGAAGATAAAAGAAAATAATAAAAAACAGTAATATCAATTAATCTTTATTTTCAGTCTCGACATTGACAATAAACCAGCTGGGAAAGGGCCAATTCATAATTCTGCAAAGCTTATACATTGTCTTTAATGTGATATTTAAATCATCACCTTTTTTAAGTTGAGCAGCTATCTTTTTGCCAAATACTTTTTCTAATTGATAAAGGGTGTATCGTTCATTAATTTCTGATAATACATCAGGGCTTAATTTAATGCTTATTTTCTGTTTTTTTATTTCTTCCAACTTTTCTGTAAAAAAGTTTTTCCGTCTTCCCATTATACAACCCTTAATTTGTATATTCATCTTACAATTATATTTAAAAATTTCAATTTTTTATTGACAGTTCTCATTAATTGCGCTATTATCTCCCTATAAATTGGGATGTAAAACAAAAAAAAGGAGGTAACTATGACAGAAAAAGAATTGGGATTTGAAATCAAGGGTTACTCTTTTAAGGAAGCAACATTTACGGGACCTGAAACTTTATTGTTTGAGGAGCTTGATAATGAAGGCTACCTGCATTTTGCAAAAACTGCTGAAAACAAATTTATGCTTTATGTATCTACACCAGAACTTAATGTAACGAAAATAACATCGCCATTTACAGTTCATGAGCTCATTGGCTTCATTATGAAAGCTTACGATGAGGGAAAAAAGGAACTTGCTCATTTTCTTCTACTTCATCTGGCAGAAGCATATGAAAACCTTGCAACTATGGAGAATGTGTAGGGCTATGCGGCTAATGCCTCATAGCCCTGAGTATGGAGACTGGGTAACAATAAGAATAAACAAATTATTAGAATTATAATGCAAATGTCAATGCTAATTTGAACAATATGGAGGCAAGTAATGAAAAATTATAAAGATAAAATATTTTTATTTGTAAAAGATCAGTTTGAAGGGGATGTTAAAGCCTTTCAAGGTTACATACAAATGAATAAGTTAAAACTTGAGGATGTGGCTAAGCTTGTTGGCCTTAGCATTGATATGACAATACGCAATATGAGAAGGCATGGTATTGTGCCTTATACGGAGTTGTCAAACGCAAGAAAAGAATATGTCTGTCAGTATTGCGGTAAAACTTTTTATAACTATAAACACAGAGAAAAAGATAGCAGGAATATCTACTGTTCTATAAAGTGCCGTATTGATGCTAATCGAAAAACCTTTTCTTATAAGAAGTTTAGATTTGATATTACCAAATATGAATTTACCAAGCCGTTACCGGAGTTAGGTGATTATACATCAATAACTGGTTTTCGAAGGAAACAATTTGTTAACAGGGATAAGATTAACCATTTCTTTTTTCAAAAAGGAATTGTAGATGAAAAAACTGCTTATTTGTTTGGATTATTTTTATCAGATGGAAGTATTGGCAGAACAAATACTTCTTACTATATTAGAATTGGTCTTGCTGATGAAGATCTTGTAAAGCTTATTTCTAAGTTAATAGATTCTAAATATCCGATTAAAGTAACACATTTTGAAAACAAAAAAAGTATTTATATATTAAGAGTATACAGCTGGTATCTTTATCACGATCTTCAATGTCTCGGTTGTGGAGAAAGAAAAACTTACTATGCTAATTATCCCTATATAGAAGATGACAACTTACATAAACATTTCATCAGAGGTGTTCTCGATGGCGATGGCAGTTGGTACATGCATAATGGTAGTTTGAATTTGTCATTTTGTAGTAATGATAAACTGCTTTTTGGTATAACCAAAGTAATCGATAAAATACTTGGGATAACACCAACATCTTTATATTATCCCGAAAAAGGTAATATGAAAACCTTTTGTAAAATTGAATATTCACCTATATCAACAATAAAAATAAGGGATTGGATTTATGAAGATGCGAAAATCTTTTTACAAAGAAAACGGAATAAAGCTTATGATATAAAAATATATTATACGGTACGGGATGTTGCTGATGCCTGTGGAGTGTCTGTGTCTTATATCATCAAACTAATAAAAGAGGAAAAAATTGATTGTTATAGGGATGGAAAGAGAATTAAGTTTACAGAAAAACAGTATAATCAAGTAATTGATTATATTGTAAATAGGAAGAAACTTTATCCAGCCCATTTTCCGAAATACAGTTGGCTGTACAGATTTAATAATTGATTACTGTCTTAAGGCATGTGTCAGAATTTTGATACATGCCTTTTTTCAGTTAATCACTTTATCAAGAAATTTTCATTTTTTTCACCGAAATTATTAAAAATTATATTGACTCCTCTCCTTACTCTTATTGTCCTCTCTTTTTGAGGGGGAAAAAATTTTGTAGGAGGGGAGTATGTTTCAAGAGAAACTTTTAAAACTTTCAGAAGTACTTAAGATTATTCCTGTTTCAAAATCAACATGGTATGAAGGTATTAAGAAAGGTGTTTTCCCACCACCTATTAAACTTGGTAGGAGCAGTTTTTGGAAATCAAGTGATATTTTAAAACTTATTGAAGAAGCACCTCGTGCTGCTATCTAAATTAATATTTGTTTTTCATGAACGTATCCGCTTATGCGGATACGTACACCTTTTCTATATTGTTTGACAATATGAAAGAATTTTTAATCCTTTTAATAAATGGTCTGTCAGAAAATTTAAGTTCATCCAAATAATCTGCCCAAAACTGCATTAATTCTTTTCTCATGCTTAAATATTCCGCTTTATTATATACTTGACGAACTTTGTTTTTATCAGTGTGAGCAAGTTGCTTCTCAATAACTAAAGATGGAAATCCCATTTCGTGTAAAAAGGTTGATGCTATATGACGAAAACCGTGGCTAACCAATTCTTTATTGGAAATTCCCATTCTTCTTAAAGCAGTGTTAAGTGTATTCTCACTTAAAGGTTTATTCATGTTTATAGGTGATGGGAAAACATATTTGCTAATATGTCCGGAAATCGCATGAGCTTTTTTCAAAATTTCAACAACTTGATCTGATAATGGAACAATATGCGGTCTTTTTTTACCTTTTCTACCTTTCATCTTTTCAGCGGGGACATTCCATACTTTATTTTCAAAATCTATTTCATCCCATTCTACAAAGCGAACCATTCCCGGACGCCCAAAAGTATACAACAGAAATTTTAAAGCTAATTTTACAATATAAGTTCCATGATAATTATCAATTAGTTCAATTAATCGTTTGAGGTCGGTAGGGTTAGTGATTGCAGGAAAATTTCTCTCTGCACGGGATGGTAAAGCACCGCCAATTAAGGATACTGGATTTCTATCAGTGATACCCAAAGCTATGGCGTATTCAAATACTTTGTTACAAATTATTTTTGCTTTCTTGATTATTTCGTATGCCTTACGGTTCTCAATTCTTTTAAAACAGGCTATTAACAATTGAGGTGTTATATCATTTACATCAATTTTACCAAGATAAGGTGCAATATCTTTTTCAAATATTCTGATCTTACTTTCTTTAGTTGTTTCCTCATAGTCTTGTTTTTCCAGCCATTCGTAAAACAAATTTCCAAATGAACTGTTAATACCATCAATTGGTAAGCCTTTTTCTAATCTTTCAGTTAATTCACCAGCTTTTTTCTTAGCATCAGCCAGTAAAATATGAGGATATTCTCCCAATGACTTCATTGTATACTTACCATTATTTTTTTTATATCTATACCGCCAAAATTTTTTTCCATTTTTTCTTACTTCTAAAAAAAGTCTTTCTGCAACATTGATTCTATAATTTTTGCTTTTTGGTTTTAGTGATCTTATCTTTGCATCCGTTATTTTTTTCATAATTTGTACCTCCTTTAATTTTTTACAAAATCAATAAAGGAAATGGTCAATGTAAAATTGAGATATTTTGGATGCAAAGTTTTAAAAAAGAAATTTCATTATTAGTTTAATAATATTACGATTAGATGAGTAACTATTTTTGTTACTCATTTCGTTACTCATTTTGAGAGTGGATATAGATGGATTTCGCTGGACTTTGCAATACAAATATATGAAGATAATTCGTTGGTAATAATAAAATATTAGGACTTCTTTGGATGTGTTTGGAAATTTAAATGGCTCCCCGGGACGGACTCGAACCGCCAACCTAGTGGTTAACAGCCACCCGCTCTGCCGATTGAGCTACCGGGGAGCATCAAAGCGAATGTGTATATAGCAATATTGTTTTTCTTTGTCAACTATTTTTTGCAAAGTAATTTTAGATAGAAATAATGATATTCACCTGGGAAAAATTAACAAAAGAAAAAAGGTAGTAAAGCTAAAACTGGTTGTGGTTTAATTAAGGTTTAAGTTTAGGTTGAGGAAAAGTAGCAGGGGGGGGGTAGGAAAGGTTCAACGTTCAACGTTCAAGGTTAAGGCTTAGGTTAAGGTTGAGGGAATAAGTTTCAAGCATCACTCCTTCAACCCTTACAACCTTTACTACCCTTAATACCCCCATTAATACCTTTACAACCCTTACTACTAAAACTAAAAAACTTCTAATCCAAACTAGTTAACAGTTTGAAATGCTAATTAAAATACATTGTTAACAAGTATCGTCTGCTCTCTATCAGTTCCTAATGAAACAAGTGAGTACTCAATGCCAAGATAATCTTTAATAAAATCTAAATACTTCTTCGCATTCACTGGAAGGTCATCATAACTTTTCACATTGGTTATATCTTCAGACCATCCCTCCAACTCTTCATAAACCGGCTCACATCCTTCTAATATTTTTAGTTCTGGAGGAAATGTATCATAAATTTTATCTTCGTATTTGTAACCTACACACACCTTTATTTTTTCCAAACCACTTAACACATCCAATTTGGTAAGTGCGATATAACTTATCCCATTTATTATAACAGAATACTTCGCTGCCACAAGATCAAGCCAACCACATCTTCTTGGTCTTCCAGTGGTAGCTCCATATTCTCCACCCACTCTTCTAAGTCTCTCACCCATATCATCTTCAAGTTCTGTAGGGAATGGACCGCTACCAACTCTTGTGGTATAAGCCTTCATAACTCCAATAACTTTACTAATTTTAACAGGAGACAAACCTGTACCGGTGCAAGCTCCACCAGCTGTTGCATTACTTGAAGTCACAAATGGATAAGTCCCATGATCCACATCAAGAAGCGTCCCCTGGGCCCCCTCCATCATTATTTTTTTCCCTTCGTCATAAAGCTTATTGATAAGATAACTTGTCTCAGCTACGTAAGGCTTCAAATATTCTCCATACTTTTTATACGTGTCATAAATTTTATTAGCATCCAGTTTTTCAAGTCCATAAATTTTTTCAGCAATGCTATTGACCTCTTCCACATTCTCAAAAATCTTTTCCTTCAAAACTTCATCATCAAACAGATCACATACCCTTATTCCTACTCTTGCCATTTTGTCAGCATAAGTGGGACCAATGCCTCTACCAGTGGTACCGATCTTTTTTGAACCTTTTTTCTGCTCTGAATGCTTATCAAAAAGCTTATGATATGGCATAATTAGGTGACATCTCTTACTTAGAAAAAATCTCCCTTCAAAATTTATCCCTTTTGATTTCAAATCCTCAATCTCTTGAATTAAAGCTTCAGGGTCAACGACAACACCATTACCAATAATATTAACCTTATCCTCATGCATGATCCCAGATGGTATTAGATGTAAAATATACTGCTCACCCTTTATAACCACTGTGTGGCCTGCATTATGCCCACCCTGGTATCTTACAACTACATCACTTTCAGCAGTATAAATATCAACAACTTTACCTTTACCTTCATCGCCCCATTGGGCACCTAACACAACACTACATGGCATAACATACCTCTCACTTAATTATTTTTCCAAACTTATAATACTGAGGCATTTTATTTGCCTCATTTTCCTCTAAAACCCAAATAACTTTATATCCTTTTTGTTTTAATTTTAATGCCTCAAAAAATCTTTCTTCTCCCACAATAAGATAATCATAACTCAAATCATCATCTTCAAACTTGAGATAACTTAATAACTCCTCCACATTTATGGCAAAACCACAGGCTTGCAGAGGAAAATCATACTTGTTCATCAGATTGTCATATCTACCGCCACCACAAAGTATATCACCTGAAGAGGAAATTATATCAAAATTTATCCCCGTATAATAATCGAAACCTCTCATTTCACTGGCATCAAAAACTATACAATCCTCTGGAATACCTGCCTGTACAAGGTTTTCCAAAAGCTCATTTACATATTCAAGTCTTTTTATAAAAGGTGCTGGTATATCTTTATTTTGAACCAAACTTTTAACAACTTCTCTATCACCAAAAGATTTTATCAAACTAATCAAAAAATCATAATCATTTTCATCAATTACATTTTTATTCTTTAACTCTTTTAATCCATTTATACTTTTTTGCTTTAAACATTTGAGAATATATTCATTGTTATTAAAATGCTTCAAAATCTCATTAACTAAAAAACTATCCCCTATGATAATTTTAAAATCATCTATTCCCAGATTTTTAATCGAATTATACGCCATAAATAAGATTTCCGTATCACCTAAAAACTCCTTTACACCAAAAAGTTCACAACCAACCTGATATTTTTCTGATTTCAATCCCTTATTCAAATCAACATTTCTAAACACTCTTCCCTTATATGATACCCTTATGGGCAACGGATATTCTCTCATGTAAAGGGAAACAAATCTACATACCTGCGGCGTAAAATCCGGGCGGAGAACCATCGATTTGCCACTAAACCTGTCTATAAACCTTATAATATTCTCATCTTTAAAATCCCATGCGACATCTTTTAATACATCATAAAACTCATAAAGAGGTAAAAATATTTCTGTATAACCATTTTCTTCAAATATATTTGAAAGTATTTCTATAATCTTATTAAGTTTTTTTGCTCGTTTTAAAGCCAAACTCATAACCCTTTGATCCTGCTTTTATAAATCACTTCCTCAGCAGCCTTTACACCAGCCCCCATTTCAAATTCATATCCAAACTTTTTGAGACCCAACTCAAGGGCAGAAATAGCCACAACTGTATCAAAGACATCATGATACCCTAAATGAGAAATTCTCACAATTTTACCTTTTAGATGATCTTGCCCACCAGCAAAAGTAACACCCATCCTTTCTCGTAAAAATTTTACAAATTTACCACCATCAATCCCATCAGGTAGATAAAAACCTGTTGCCGCATTTGAAGGGATGTCTTTTGCTAAAATCTGTAACCCAAGAGCTTTCACAGCCTCCCTTGTTGCATCTGCACAAACACTGTGTCTCAAATAAACGTTTTCCAACCCCTCTTCATGCATTAAATCAAGCACTTTATTTAGCCCAATTATCAGAGACACAGCTGGTGTATAAGCTGTAGTATTGTTATTCTGAGCTTTTCTTTCCTTTATTAAATCCAAATAATATTTAGGCATCTTAGATTTTTCTACAAATCTCCATGCCTTTTCACTCATAGCAATGATGGATAATCCAGGAGGAAGCATAAATGCTTTTTGCGAGCCTGTAACAAGAATATCAATCCCCCATTCATCCATTTTTGTTTCTACCACTCCCACAGATGTAATCCCATCCACCACAAAAAGTGTATTATCAAACAATTTCAAAAGATTTCCTATTTTATCAACGGGGTGATAGGCAGTAGTGGAAGTCTCACTTGCCTGAATAAACACAGCTTTTGTATCAGGGTTTGCAATCAGCGCAGACTCTACTTGCTCAACTTTTACAGAACGCCCCCATTCTAAATCTATAGTCATAACATCTAACTGAAATTTTGAACAAATCTCAGCCCATCTTTTACCAAATTTACCAGCATTTACAACCAATACCTTGTCACCTGGAGACAAAGTATTAACAACCGCAGCCTCCATAGCAGCTGTACCACTACCAGAAATCAGTAAACAATCGTTTTTAGTCCCAAATATAGGTTTAAGCTTTTCTCTGACATCAGCAAAAATATTTGAAAATTCTGAAGTTCTATGATGCATCATAGGTTTTGCCATTTCAAGCAAAACTGATTCAGGTACCATAGTAGGACCAGGTGCAAGCAAATACTTCTTAATCATACTAATCTCCCCTATTATACCTTTAGTGATTTTATCTTTTCTTTATAATCTGTTGAGTTAAAAATATAGCTTCCAGCTACAAGAACATCGCAACCTGCTTCTTTCAAACTGGCGGCATTCTTACCATTTACTCCGCCATCCACTTCAATAATGATATCCTTTTCAAGTTTTGATACCATTTCTTTTAAACGTCTTATTTTAGCCAATGAAGTTTCTATAAACTGCTGCCCTCCAAAACCGGGATTTACACTCATAATTAGTACCAAATCTACAAAAGGTAAAATCTCTTCGAGCATTGATAAAGGTGTCGCAGGATTTATGGAAACGCCTGCTTTTACACCTAAATCCTTAATCTGTGTAATGAGTCTATGTAAATGAATCGACGCCTCGGCATGCACTGTCAAGATATCTGCTCCAGCTTTAACAAATTCTTCCACATACTTTTCAGGTTCTGATATCATCAAATGTACATCAAACGGTAGTTTTGTAACTTTTCTCAACGATTTTATTACAACAGGACCTATTGTAATATTAGGCACAAAATGACCATCCATAACATCTATATGGATCCAATCAGCCCCTGCCATTTCAACAGCTTTAATTTCCTCACCAAGCTTTGAAAAGTCAGCACTTAATATAGATGGAGCAACTATCATCTTCTTCCCCTTGACACAGAAATTTCAACTAGTACTAACATTCTACAAATTACCCCAAAGTTGTAAAACTTTATAAAAGAAAAGGCAAGATTTTTCTATAACTATGATTAGCAAATACGACTATTTTTCTAATGCTAAATAATCATTAAGAATCTCTCCATGATCAAAAGCTATTAAGGATGGTAGTTTATCCTTTGGGAAAAATTTTGCACTTTTTGCATCATCACCTGCCTTAAAACCACCATCAAATTTAGTATAATAAACCACACTTACAGTGTGACCTCGAGGATCTCGTTTTGGATCAGAATAAACACCCAACAATTTAATCTCATCTACAGTAATACTAGTTTCCTCAAGCAATTCCCTTTTAGCAGCATCCTCCACCCTTTCTCCATAATCCACAAAACCACCAGGTAGAGCCCAACCATAAGGAGGATTTTTCCTTTCAATCAACAAAATCTCCCCTTTACTGTTTTCCACTATTACATCCACAGTAAGTTTTGGAGTATAAATAAATTTACTTCCATATTTAAACTTCAATGCTCTGTAAACTGTATCACAGTAGGGAGCTTCCTTACCATGCTCACTGTGCCTTCTTATGATTGGCATTAAAATCCCATCTACCTCAGGATTTTTCCCTTTCTCAATATCCTGGAGCATGCTTGTCTTATAATTTTCAAGATTTTTAGTCATATTTATTACATTTTCATAATACTCTTTTTCAATCTTCACACCATCAAAAGATGCAGCTTTTACCCCTTCTAACACCATCCTATTCATCAAATCCTTTATCTGTGGATCGGCAACCATTTTACCACAGGTGCTTTCTAGCAAAGCCGATAAAGGATTAAAGGCAATGTTCCAAAGTAGCTTTTTCCATAAAACCTTTTCAATATTGTCATCAATTTTATACTCAAACCCTGCTACTTTGAAAATCTCTTCTAATACATCAATATACTTTTTACCATCTGCTGTAGCTGCACCAAAAGTAATGTTTCCAGCAGCAGAATGATTAACAACTCCTGGAGGATCAATGTGTAACCCGACAAAAAGGGTAGCAAGAAGTATTTTATTTTCCGGAAAATACCTTTTAATAATTTCCTTATTATCTACACCATTCTGAAAAGATACCACAAAACCATCATCACTTAGGTGATTTTGCAACATCAAGCATGCAGTCTCAGTATCTTGAGACTTCACTGAAATTATACCGATATCGTATTTTCCATCCAGTTTATCTGACGCCTTAATATCAATATCCTTTTCTCCTAGCTTGAAACTTTTAATCTTCAAACCATTTCTTTTGATAGCTTCTAAGTGTTTTCCTCTACATATTAAAGTTACATCAAACCCAGCCTCTTTAAGCAATCCCCCATAAAAAGAACCGATGGCACCTGCCCCCACAACCACAATTTTTTTATTTGAAAACAAGCTCACCATCCTTCTCCCGAACCTTAATATTTCTCCTTCTCTTAAATTTTCCCGCAAGAAGCAAATCACTCAACACATCTTCTACATATTTTTGTAATATTCTTTTTATGGGCCTTGCTCCATACATAAAATTATAATCTTTTTCAAGCAAGATTTCTTTTGCTCTATCATCCATTTCTATACGTTTTCCAATCTTCACCAATCTTTTATTTATCTCTTCAAGCTGAAGATCAATAATTTTACATATCTCCTCTTTAGTCAAAGGTTTAAAAACTATCACATCATCAACCCTGTTTATAAATTCAGGAGGGAATCTATCCTGCAATTCTTTCAAAGCATTTCTCTTGAAAGCCTCATATTCCAGATAATTGTTTTTAACATTTCCAAACCCAAGCTTTTTCCCTGTAATGGAGCTCTTCGTACCTAGATTTGAGGTCATAATTATTATGGTATTTTTAAAATTCACCTTGTACCCATGGCTGTCAGTAACAAACCCTTCATCCATTATTTGAAGCAAAATATTTAACACATCAGGATGAGCCTTCTCTATCTCATCAAAAAGAACTACAGCATAAGGTCTTCTTCTAACCTCTTCAGTGAGCTTACCACCCTCGTCATACCCCACATAACCTGGAGGCGCTCCAATCAATCTTGAAACATTAAACTTTTCCATATACTCACTCATATCTATTCTAATTAGAGCATCCTGTGAACCAAAAATGATCTCAGCAAGCCGCTTTGAAAGCTCGGTTTTACCCACACCAGTAGGACCTAAAAAAATAAATGAACCTAAAGGCCTATTAGGATTATTTAAACCGGCAAAACTTCTCTTGATAGCTTTTGATACCAAATCTATTGCCTCATCCTGTCCAACCACATATTTTTTAAGTACCTTATCTATAATTGCTGCCTTCTCAGAATCCTCTTGTCTTAATTTTTTCACAGGAATACCAGAAATCCCTGATACAACTTCTGCCACATCATCCACAGTCATTACAGGCCAATTATCATCTAGATGTTCTTTCCAATTGTTGTACTTTTCATTGTATTCTCTTAATTTTTTATCAATTTTATCTGAATATTTTTCAATTTCAGAAAAATTACTTGTGCCAAAATAAGATGCTCTTTCCTGTTTTAACCGTTCAATCTCTTCTTTTAACTTAATCAGCTCTTTAGGCAATGTATTTTTTTTCAGTTTTAATTTACTCGCTGCTTCATCAATAACATCTATACTTTTATCAGGCTGATATCTATCGGTGATGTATCTATCTGTTAGATAGATGGTCTCTTTTATCACATCATCAGGGATGAAAACTTTATGAAAGTCTTCATAATATTTCCTTAGCCCCTTAAGTATTTTTTCTGTTTCTTCAGCTGTTGGTGGCTCCACAGTTATAGTTTGAAACCTTCTCTCTAATGCTCCATCCTTTTCAAAATATTTTCGATATTCCTTAAATGTGGTAGCACCTATACATTGAAATTTTCCCCTTGCAAGGGCAGGCTTCAACATATTAGAAGCATCTATTGAACCCTCTGCAGCACCCGCTCCAATTATTGTGTGAATTTCATCAATAAAAATTATTATATTCCCAGCATTTTCAATCTCTTTAATGATATTTTTCATCCTTTCTTCAAACTGGCCTCTATACTTTGTCCCTGCTACAATTGTCCCAAGGTCAAGAGAAATAAGCCTCTTCCCTTTTAATATCTCAGGAATTTCACCCTTTGCCATCCTAATAGCAAGCCCTTCTACTATAGCCGTTTTCCCAACACCAGGAAAACCTATCAATATAGCATTGTTCTTAATCCTTCGACCAAGTATCTGAATCAGTCTATCTATCTCCAGTTCCCTTCCAATAACTGGATCTAAATAACCTTTCATTGCCATCTCAGTTAAATCTTTACCAAACTCATCTATTGTTGGAGTAGCCACAGGAGACTGTTTGTTGTAATTTTTTGTAAGAATCCTCACCTCATCTCTTAATGTAATAAGGTCAAAACCAAGTTTTTTGAGTATAGAAAATGCCTTTCCTCTTTTTTCTTTCATTAACCCTAATAAAATATGTTCAGGATTTATATACTTATGATTCAATAGATTTGCTTCTTCCACTGCATACTCAAGGACTTTTCTTGCAAGAGGGCTAAACGGGATGCTCCCCTTTATCATTAAATTCTTCCCGTCCCCAGTGAGATTTTCAATCTCTTTTATTAAAGTCGTGGTATTGAACCCTCTCCTGTTAAAAATTTCAGTTGGAACACTATTTTTATCCTTTAAAAGCCCAATTAAAAGATGTTCCGTATCAATGTATGAATTCATCAGCTTTTCAGCTTCTTCCCTTGAAAACAAAATTACCCGTCTTGCTCTTTCTGAAAAATATTCAAACATAATATCCTCTTTTTTTCTTAAATTATAACCGCTACAACTTAATTTAACCAAGTACTATTTGCAAATATAAACTTTATTGATTATAATAAACTATAGCAAGGCTATGTCAAGAATTGATGACTTAAAATTAGAAGGAGCATCAGTTGATTAAAATTCCTATTGACCAAGTTAGACTTGGTGTAACTATTGTAAAAACTGATAAACCATGGTTGAATTTATCTTTTATGAATAAACCTGTAACAAGTCTTGACATTATCGATATCCTCAAAAATTATGGAGTAAAAGAAGTTTACATAAAAAAAGATGAAATTACTGAAGATCTCTATGGTTTAGAAAAATCTTTCAAAAAAGAATTAATTAAACAAGCCGAAAGACTCGATATAACAAAATACACCACAACACTCAAAGAAATTGATGAGTTAAAATCTTTGCATGAACGCGCTAAAAAAATCACCAAACAGTTATATTTAGATGTAAGAACAGGAAAATCGATTGATACAGAAACTGCCAAAAAAGTTGTGGAAACCTTTGTAGACTCTTGCTTTAAAAAACCACATCTTGTTGTTACCCTTTCAAGGTTAAAAAGTTTTGATGAATATACTTTTGTTCATAGCTTAAATGTTGGAATTTTATCTATCGTACTTGGTAAAAGGTATGGTTTCGACGTTCCAGGACTTAAAAACTTGGGACTAGGTGCATTATTACATGATATTGGTAAAATGAAAATATCAGATAAAATCTTAAATAAACCTGGCAAACTGACTGATGAAGAATTTGCTATAATGAAAAAACACCCTGTTTATGGATTTGAACTCTTAAAAAACGATCCAAACATGACAGAAGAAGCACTTCATGCAGTCTACTTACATCATGAAAGAGCAGATGGCAGTGGATACCCTTTAGGACTGAAAGAACCACAAATACATCTGTATGCCAAAATTGTCTCAATCGTTGACGTATATGATGCAATCACATCCAGAAGGGTTTACCACGATGCTATGCTTCCACCAAAGGCTTTACAAACAATATTTAGCTGGTCGGAAAAGCATTTTAACAAAATCCTAGTAAAATTCTTTATGGAGGTAGTTGGCATCTACCCCGTAGGAACTCTCGTCTTACTGGATACTGGAGAACTAGCAATTGTTTTTGAACAAAACAAGGAAGATCCCACAAGACCCAAAGTGCTTGTAATAACTGATGAAAGAAAAAAAACTACAGAACCTTATCTTTTTGACCTTGAAAAATACAATCTTTTGACCCAAAAACCTTACAAATCTATCATAGCACCACTTGATCCAAAAAAGTTAAATATTGATACAAATAAAATAATGGATAAATTCCTTTTAAAGGCAAAACAGGGAGTATCGATATGAAAAAAAACTATTATGCTCTAACTTTTATCAGCGAAGATAGACCTGGCATTGTGGCCAAAGTATCAAAAATTCTTTATGAAAACAATTTTAATATTGAAGACTCGTCCTCTACACTTTTAAGAGGCTTTTTCTCAATGATCTTGATTGTAAGTTGCTCGGAAGATTATAAAATAAATAAAATTAAGAAAAAATTTGCACCTCTAGTTAAAGAACTTGGTATG
The DNA here is from genome assembly GCF_008362905.1 of Deferribacter autotrophicus. Classification (NCBI taxonomy): domain Bacteria; kingdom Pseudomonadati; phylum Deferribacterota; class Deferribacteres; order Deferribacterales; family Deferribacteraceae; genus Deferribacter; species Deferribacter autotrophicus. The sequence goes on along the minus strand of NZ_VFJB01000003.1, from coordinate 357,839 downwards.
GCCATAAGTGTAAGGAAAATTGACAAATTAAAGACTCTTCCATCTGGTGAAACATACGTCATCTCAGTGTATGGTGCTGACAAACCTGGAATTGTTTTTAAAGTGGCTGATTTTTTAGCTAATAATGAAATCAATATCGTAGATTTACAGACAAAAGTTGCGGGTAGTGATGAAAAACCTGTTTATATTATGGTACTAGAAGTTATTATCCCAGAAGATTTTAAAAATAAAAACTGGTCTGAAGAATTAAAAGAAATTGCAAAAAATATAAACACTGATATAAGTATTCGTCATATTGAAACATACGAGTTGTAAATGGCTGTCAGAGAAGTTTTAGTCTATCCCAACCCTCTTTTGAAAGAAATAAGTAAAGAGGTTAATGATATTGATGAAAAAATAAAAAATGTAATTGAAGACTTGATAGATACAATGGATGCCACAAGTCATTCCACAGGGATTGCAGCTCCTCAAATAGGTGAATTGGTCAGAATTATAGCTATAGATCCTGGTAAAAATAAAAAATGTAAAAATCATCATGGCAAAAGAGTAATGATAAATCCTGAAATAATTAAATGGGAAGGTCTTATTCAATCCCGTGAGGGGTGCATGAGTGTGCCTGATTTTACTGGTAATGTAAATCGTGCCGAAAAAATTGTGGTCCAATTTTTCGATGAAAACATGAAACAGCACGTTTTTGAAACAGAAGGATTTGAAGCTATATTGATTCAGCACGAAATTGACCATCTTGATGGAATACTGTTTATTGATAGAATTATTTCTAAAAGAACAGACCTTTTCAGGAGGAAAAAATACAAATGAAGGTACTTATAACCCAAAAACTCCCTTTTAATGTGGAAGAATACCTAAAAGATTTTGAATTAGATTATCGCAAAGAATCTACCCCCATCCCCTATGAGGAACTATATGAAAGAGGAAAAAGCGCTCACGGAATCATATCCATGCTTTCAGATAAAATAGATAAAAACTTACTTGAAAACTGTCCAAACTTAAAAGTCGTAGCCAACTATGCCGTAGGTTACAATAACATCGACGTAGCTTTTGCCACTCAAAAAGGAATTGTGGTATGCAACACACCCGATGTTTTAACAGAAACCACTGCAGAACTAGCTTTTGCTCTTATGATTTCAATTGCAAGAAGAATTGTAGAAGCTGATAATTTCACACGAGAAGGCAAATTCACAGGATGGAGTCCCGAGTTATACCTTGGCACCGACCTTTTCAAAAAAACTGTAGGACTATATGGTTTTGGAAGAATAGGTCAAGCCTTTGCAAGATGCTGCAAAGGTTTTGAAATGGATATCATTTACCATACAAGAAATAGAAATCTTCAAGCAGAGATATTAACAGGTGCAAAATATGTATCTTTTGATGAACTGCTTGAGAAATCTGATTTTATTGTAATTATTGCACCATTAAATGATGAAAGTTATCACAAATTTACCATCAATGCCTTTAAAAAAATGAAAAACAGTGCCTACTTGATAAATATAGGCAGAGGCCCCATTGTAAAAGAGGATGATCTTGTAACAGCACTCAAAGAAGGATTAATAAAAGGTGCAGGACTTGATGTTTATGAATTTGAACCAAAAATACATCCAGAGCTATTTAACCTGAAAAATGTTATTCTTTTACCTCACATAGGGAGCGCTTCTGTAAAAACAAGAGCTGAAATGGCAAAACTTTGCGCAGACAGTATCATATCCGTGCTAAAATTTGGTAAAAAACCGAAAAACGCCTTAAATTAAAACCTAGTTTTATCAGCTGTTGACAAATGATCAATTTTTATTTAAAAAAGTTAAATGAATTACAATATCAAACTATGTTTACTCATTTTTTTAATATTTGCTCAAACAGCCTATTCCAAAGAAGTACTTCTAGTAATAAGTTATCATAAAGATTTCCCTTGGGTAATAGATTTCGAAAAAGGCTTTTTTGAAATAATTCCAGAAGAAAAGACAGATAAAGTTTATCTTAATTCCAAACACGGTTCAAGTTATGAAATAACCCAAAATATATTTAAAGCAGAAGAAATCATAAAGAAAGAAAATCCTCAAATTTTAGTATGTCTTGATGATAATGCTTTAGAGTTTGTGTGTAAAAAATACTTCAATACTGACAAGAAAATAGTATTTGCTGGCATAAACAGAGATAAATCTTACTACAAGCTTGAAAAAGTAAACAATGTAACAGGAGTTTTTGAGCATATTTATTTTGAACAAACTTTTGAAATAATTCAAGAAGCATTCCCCACTGCAAAGAAAATTTTACTTTTATCTGACAAAAGCATCAGTTCCTTATCAGCTCTAGAAAAATGTCCAAAAACCTATAAAAGTATGCAAATAACTATAAAAAATATTGAATTTTTTACAGATTGGCAAAAAGAAATAAAAGAAGCACAAGACAATTATGATATTTTAATCATTCTAACATGTGCAAAGATAAAAGATAATAAAGGTAATTACTTACACAATACTGACGTCTTAAAGTGGACATTAAGAAATAACAAACTTCCTGAAATTACTCTATTAAGCTGGATGGTAAAAAATGGAGCCCTCATGGGTGTTACTATATCAGGTTACAATCATGGAATTGAAGCTGGAGTCATTGTTAAAAAACTATTAAAAGGATTCCCCATATCCAAAATACCATATATCAAATATACCAAAGCTGAACTTACTGTAAATTTAAAAAGAGCAAAAGAATTAAATATTCAATTACCTATTGGTATTTTAATGTTTGCAAATACTATTAATTAGCATATAAAGTTATTAAATTTAGAGCTCTCACTAATTAGTTCTCACTGAAAAAGTGAGAACTAATTAGTAAATAGAAAATTTTTTATGATTTTATTAATTTTAAATAAGTTTTCATTTTATAAAATTTATTTTATAAATACTTAAAAGTGGGTTACATCCCCCATTTTTTTGTAAAAATTATTCAAAAGCTGGGGGAATTTTTATAGGAATATTGAAATAAATCAATTATAATAAATTAGTTGCCACTTTTTCAGTGGCAACTAATTAGTATTATAAACAAAACTAATATTTGGATAGTAAATATGTTAAAAAAAATTGCTTTTTCCGGTTTTATTCTAATTTTTATCTTTATATTTTCCTTTTTCATTATACTTCAATTACAAAAAAAAGAATATAATATAATCAAAGAATCGAATACAAAACAGATTAACATGTTAATTACTGAACTTAATAATAAAATTGAATCAAATATAAATTCTGAAATAGAAAAGCTTCACATCTTATCAAAACTCATCACCCATGATATTAACAATTTTCCACAATACAGTGAGATAATTATAGATAATAATACAGAATCTTTCATCATGCTAATTTCACACGAAGGAAATATAGTTTTTACACATCCATTAAGAAAAAGTTTTGTTGGTTTTTCTATTTTATCATTTCCAGATATTGCAAATTTTTTTATCAGATTAAAAAAAACTAATACGGAACAAATTTCATTTCTATATGTAAAATACTTTGATAATAAAAAGTTGGATATTGTAAATAAAACGTTTATAAGCATAGGAATTACTGCAAAAATCAGTAACAATAACAATTTTTATTTAATAAAATTTGTACCATACAACATCTTTTTCGATAACGTATTAAAAAAATTTAAAAATGTTTTGGGTGAATCTGTTGTAATATATTTAAAAGATAAGCCTGCAGTTACAAAGAAAAATAATATTTTTGAATACAACATCAAAGGACTAAAATATTTTATTGTTGTTAAAGAAATTCATGATCCTACAGCTAGAAGTCTTAAAATCCATTTCAGAAAAATAAATTTTCTGATAATCCTCTTAGCTTCCATCTCTTTCTTAATGGGTACTTTTATTATCTTTAATTTATTCGCCTCTCATAAAAAACTTGAAAAATTAGTTGAAGAAAGAACAGGAGAATTAAGCATTGAAAAAGAACGTTACAGACTTTTCTTTAACTATCTTCCATTAGCAGCCATTGTTTATAACCTGAAAAATCTTCAAATTTCAGAATTCAATGATAATGCAACAAATTTAGGGATTAACATGGGAGATAATTTAAACAAATTAATTAATAATGAAAAATCACTCCAAGAACATCTTGCAATTGTTGAAAAAGAAGGACACAACTCATCTGTCATCTATACCTCTGACAAGAGAATTTTTGAACTTCATACAATAAAACTTACAAATGGAAATAAAGCGTTATCAATAATCAATGATATAACTGAACAAAAATCTATAGAAGAAAAGCTTCAACAAGCTCAAAAACATGAAATCATAAGCACAATCACATCAGGCATCTCTCATGATTTTAAAAATACAATCAATAATATACAGATTTATTTATCATTAATTGAAAAAGACAAAGAAAACTCACAACACTACATAAACACTTTGAAGTCTATAATTATCTCAGCTAAAGAACATATTGAAAATTTATTAACTATTTCTCATCAAAGAAAACCTAAAACTGTAGAATTAACCTCTGAAGAACTGATGAAAAATTTCATTCAACTTGTTAATAATTATATTCCTAAAAATATCTATATCACATATATCAATTTGATTCCACAGTCTAGACTGAGAATTGCTAAAGGAAGTATTATTCAAGCATTTTTAAATATTATAATAAATTCTGTAGAAGCAATCGGCGAAAAAGAAGGCACAATAAGTATTATAATTGATAAAGAACAAATTAATAAACAAAGCTTTATAAAAATAACTTTTAATGATAATGGTCCTGGTATCAGAAATGATATCTTAAAAAATATTTTTAAACCTTTTTATACTACCAAAGAAAATGGTTGTGGCTTAGGACTTACTTTAGTAAATAGAGTAATTAAAGAATCAGGTGGATTTATGAATATCGAAAGTACTTTTGGTGAAGGAACTATAGTAAGAATATATTTACCGGAAGTTTAACAATGTTTAAGAACCTAAAAGAAATACTGTTATCAAATATAAAAGAGAAAAATATTATAGAAGAAATAACTTATTTATGTAAGCACTCCTTATTTTTAAAAAATTACATTCTAAAATTTCCAGAATCAATTTTAAATGTTAAACAATTATTAGGAAAACCTAGAGACAAACAAGCAATACTTGCAGATATTTCAAAATTCGATTTTTTGAATTTTACTCCACAACAATTTTGCACATTTTTACGACATAAAAAAATGGAAGAATATATTATCATCACTTATAATGACCTTATTAAAAATTTTGATGTATCAGAAACCACTTTCCATCTCTCTTCTTTTGCCTCTGCAGTCTTAGAAGTCACTTATAAATATGCTTACAACCAATTAAAGAAAGACTTTGGTATCCCAAGAGATCATAATGGGGATGAAGTTCCTTTCACTATTATAGGATTAGGTAAACTAGGTGGTGAAGAATTAAATTTCAGTTCGGACATCGATATAATGTATGTGTATGGTACGGAAAAAGGAATAACAGATGGATATAAAAAAATATCCAACCACGAATTTTTTGTAAAACTAGGTGAGAAAATTTTTCATTATCTCTCTGATAGAGACGATATAGGTATCGTTTTTAGAGTTGATTTACGACTTAGACCAGATGGAGAAAAGGGAGCATTAGCTTTGCCTTTAAGAAGTTATGAAATTTATTATGAAACTTATGGTCAAAGCTGGGAAAGGATGATGCTTTTAAAGGCAAATCCTGTTGCCGGAAATATTGATCTTGGACATCAATTTCTTGAGACAGTAAGACCTTTTGTTTTTCGTAGAACTCTTGATACTAAATTAATCAATGACTTAATAGAAATTAAAGGAAAAATTCAACATCGGGTAGATTTAAAATCAAAAAATGAAAAAAATGTAAAACTTGGATTTGGTGGTATTAGAGAAATAGAATTTATTGTTCAAACTCTTCAAATACTAAATTACCCAAAACATCCTGAAATATTTCACAGAAATACGTTGAAGGGGCTAAAAAAGTTAGCTGATAAAAAATTGTTAGACGAAAAAGATGCTGAGATATTAACAGAAGCCTATAAATTTTTAAGAAAACTCGAGCACATGGCCCAAGTTGAAAATGAATTGCAAACCCACACAATTCCAGAAAACAGCGCAACATTTCATTTATACCTTGAAAGATGTGGATTTAAGACTAAAGAGGAATTTGAAGAAAAATATAATAAAATCACCTCTTCAGTTAATGAAATCTTCTCCAAGCTTTTAGAGAATAAAAATTATGATGAGACCTCTGTTCTGTTTGATGAAGAGCTAGATACAGAAGACATAACTTTATTCCTAAAAAGTAAGAATATAAAAAATCCTGAAAAGTGTGCAAAAATTATAAAACAGATAATAAGGGGTAACAAATACACTCCAAGACAAAAGGATGAAAAGAAACTATTAAAACTTTTTTTCAAAACAATTATCCCAAATCTTTACCAATATGAAAATCCTGATGAAATTTTGAGTTTCTATGAAAAACTTTTTTTAAGAAGATCTAACCTTTATTTGATATATGATTTAAGTTTAGAATCTCCTCATTTTTTGCAAAAGTTAACTAACCTTTTTGCAATGAGTAAACATCTATCAGAAATTGTCTTAAATAATCCAAATACGTTAGAATTTTTATACGATCCTATTTCCCCTGATTATACCGTAGAAAAAATACTTTCTTTACTTAAGGATACTATTAGCAAGAAAAATATTGATGAAGAGCTAGAATATGAACTTTTAAGGCTAAAACAAAAAGAATTTATTTTTAATATAGGATATCTTTATCTTAACAAAAGCATAAACATTGTACAAACTATGTATTCCCTCACTAATATTGCAAGAGCATTCACTATTTTAGCCTTTGAAAGAAGTTTTGATAAATTGAAAGAAAAATATGGAACCCCAATCACCGTTGATAAAAATGTTTCTGACTATCTTGTTGTAGGTTTAGGTAAACTTGGGAGTTTTGAAATCAGTTTTGGATCCGATCTCGATTTAATAATTTTATACGAAGATAATGGATTCACAGATGGTTTGAAAAAAATTACAAACCGGGAATTCTTCTCAAAACTAGTCCAAAAAGCAATACATTATCTATCAACGATGACTTACAACGGATTTCTTTATAAAGTTGATATGAGATTAAGACCTAGTGGATCAAGCGGAACTCTTGTCACCACAATAAAATCCTTTGACGAATACCACAAAAAAGAATCAATGACATGGGAAAAACAAGCACTCTTAAGAGCAGATGTTATTAATGAGCAATCTTCACTTACTCAAACTTTTTTTAAGATAAAAAACAGAATACTTTTCACAAAAGAAATTACAAGAGAACAATTGCAAGAAATATACAATATGAGAATAAGAATAGAGAAAGATAAAGGCTCTCCTCCTAGTAAAAATGATTTCAAAGCAGGTTATGGAGGCCTAATAGATATTGAATTCATTGCTCAATCATTTCAATTAAGATATGGTTATACTTCAGAACTTTTAAAAGGGACCAATACTCACTATATACTACATTTTTTAAGGGATTTAGGCCTGATTACAAACAGAAATTTCTATGCACTTCACAATTCTTATCTTTTTCTAAGACATATTGAAAATTTGACTAGGGTTTATCAAAATTTATCTACTTCTAAACTTCCCAATGATGATAATCTGTTAGCACAGATCGGACACTTTTTCGGTTACAAAAAAAATGCCCATGAAAAAATCGTCTCCGATTTTCAAAACGTCAGAAATACTGTAAGAGGAGCATTCAATCGTTTATTTGCCGAGTTATTAAAAGAATGAAAATCCTTCAAGTTCTCGACTACAATACATTTTTAAATGATTATATAGCAGTCGCAAAATCAGTTAATAATTATGTAGATTTTATCTGGTTTCGGATAAAAGAAAATGATTTAAACTTTGTTTATGAAAAAACTCTACAACTAATAAAATTTATAGATAGAGAAAAACTAATAATTTCCGAACATGTAGATATTGCCAATATTTTATCCTTAAGAGGTGTTCACTTAAATAAAAATTCTATACCTCCTGAAGTGATCAAAAATAAATTCCCCTATCTAACCATTGGCTACTCCGCCCACTCTTTGGAAGAAATATCCAGAATTGATGCCGATTACTACACACTAAGCCCTATATTTTTTACAAAAAAAGACTACCCCATCACTCCAATAGGTCATTCCGTTCATATCCCATCAGGGAAAAAAGTATATGCGCTTGGAGGGATAAATTCTGAAAATGTATCTTTGCTCAAAGATAACGGATTTTACGGAATTGCAGGAATAAGCTTTTACAAAGAATTAGAAAAACTTAAGGATATCTTGAAAGGTTGAAGGCGACGCCCGGAATCGAACCGGGGTACGCGATTTTGCAGACCGCTGCCTAACCACTCGGCCACGTCGCCTTAAAAAGAAAAAGCGGGTGACGGGACTCGAACCCGCGACCTCAACCTTGGCAAGGTCACGCTCTACCAACTGAGCTACACCCGCTTAAACATAAACATATTGGGGACTTATTTAATATATGCAATGTTCTATTTTGTCAATAAAAATTTTACTTGGAGTCACTCCATTTTTTACAAAAATTTGAGTTTTATTAGTTTGCGTAAAAACATTTTTTCGTAGTTTTCGCTCTAAAACTAATTTCCTAAAAAGCAGGAACTAATTAGTTGCCACTGAACACGTGTAACAAAGCATTTGAGTAATATATTGACTGTGAACAATTCAAGCTTTATTGTTCAAAGTTAGAATGTGTACAATATTATTACACGTGTTGAAAAAGTGGCAACTAATTAATAGTTAATATGTTTTTCCTTATTATACTGATTGTTATCCATCAATTACTAAAATCTGTTATCTTATATAATTTATTGTAAACTCTAAACCTCTTCGGGGGTTCTAAAGGGGACTTACCCCCTAAATTAGTTTTCGTTAGAAAACTAATTTATGTAAAAAATAATAAATAAATTCTTATCCATTTTATTTTCTTTATAGGGGGTTTTAAAGGGGGTTACCCCCTTTAAGTATCATTTTTATAAATATCACAAATGAATAATTTTCCATTTATCAATAAAATACACTTTTTCAGCAGTAACTAATTAAAAGAGATTGCTTCGTCCCGAGCACCTAAGATGTTAGGTGCTCGGTCCTCGCAATGACGGTAATGATGTCGTCACCAGCGACCGAGCACCTAACATGAGGACTCATTCCGCAAATACCATATCCCATTTCTAAACAAAACCAGCTCAACATCATCATTTTTCAAATTAGATGCTCGGGAAGCAATCTCATAGTCAACAATAAATACATATTAGAATTTAATTCTGGAGTCACTCCAGATTTATATTGTCATTGACAAAAATAAATATTATTATAATATAAATTGATAAATACATTGTTAACATAGTTTTATTTTGTTCCTATTGACATTTTTTATTTGTAAGTTATAATTTTCTTATAACGAGTTACAGTTTAAACACTATTTTAAAGGAGTTAGAAGTGCGTAGAGACAAATCTGAATATGCTGTTCAAGCAGTTAATAATGCATTGGACATTTTAGAACTTTTAGGAAGAAGTGAACAAGAGCTTAGCATCAGTGAAATTGGTGCAAAGCTTGGTCTCACAAGAAGCAATGTTAACAAGCTGTTAGCAACCCTTGAAAACTTTGGATATGTGGAATACAACAAAAGAACTGGTAACTTCAGAATGGATGTTAAAGCTTTCCAGATATCACAAGCTTACCTCAATAAATTAAACTTAATCGATGCTTCAAAACAAATTCTCCTTGAGATAAAACAGAAGGTAAATGAAACAGTTCATATCAGTGTATTGCGAAAAGGCAATATAGTATATCTCAATGCAATCGAAACTGATCATGCAGTAAGAGTAGTACCAAGGATAGGAAATATTGGCCCCGCATATGCCACTGCCACAGGTAAGGCACAACTTGCATATCTAAAACTTGATAAAATAAAAGAATATTATTCAGATAAACTCGTTAAAATGACTGATAATACAATTGATAACATAGATGATTTATTAGATGAGCTTGAAGATGTTCGCAAAAAAGGGTATGCTATAGATAATGAAGAATTTGAAGTGGGAGTAAAGTGCGTTGGAGCTCCAGTTTTCAACTTTATGGGAAAAGTAATTGCAGGCATAAGCATCTCTGCTCCTGTTGAAAGAATGGATGATGAAAGAATAAAAAGAGAGATTATCCCGGTAATAATTGAAGGTGCTCAAAAACTTTCCATTAAATACGGTTATAAACCTAACGCATAAAAAACACTCTCAAGCCCCTATCTCAGGGGCTTTCATATTTTATCTTTAGACAAGATCTTATCCCACTCCAACCAAAGAAATGCTTCTTTTAAAAGTAATAGTGTATTAACGCATGTTTGAACAATCGAGTAGCAATAAATACATTTAAGGATGTTGCACAATATTACCTTAATGTTCTTATAACTCACTGATAAATTAAAGATTGCTTCGTCGCTACCGCTCCTCGCAATGACGTTAATGTTATCGTCATTGCGAGGGACGTAAGTCCCGAAGCAATCTCTTGTTTACCAATAAGTTGTATCTCTGAAGCATTTTTATTGTGCAATACCTTCAATATTTTTTATGATTTTACTATTTTTTATTCCACAATTAATAAAATAAAATATACTTTTTAAGTAAGAACTAATTATTACTTTTATTATTTTTTCTTTTTATCTATAGTTATAGATGCAAAAGCAGAATGGTTGTGAATACTTTCAAAATTCTCACTTGAGACTTCAAACCAATCGATTCTATCATCTTCCAGCAAATACTGCGCAGCATTCCTTACAATATCTTCCACAAAAACCGGATTATCATAAGAGCATTCAGTAATAAATTTTTCATCCTCACGCTTTAATAACGAGAAAATTGGAGAGCTACCTGACTTTTCTGCAATCTCTATCAGGTCTTCAATCCACACCATACGATTATAACGTACAGAAATTGTAACATAACTTCTTTGATTATGTGCACCATAAGCGCTTATCTCTTTCGAACAGGGACAAACGCTAATAACTGGAACAGTAACAGAAAGGATAAAATCCATTTTTTCATCAGAAACATTGCCACTAAACCTACATAAATAATCCATTAAGGAAGTTTGTTTAGAAACAGGAGCCTCTTTCTCAAGAAAATAAGTAAATTCCATATCAAAATGAGCCTCTTCTGAATTAAGCCTTATCCTCATCTCTTCCAATATCTCTTTAAAAGAGGATATGCTTATATTTTCCCTGTATTTATTAAGTATCTCCACAAAGCGAGACATGTGTGTTCCTTTAAAATTGTGAGGGAGTTTAACAAACATATTTATAGTGGCAATGGTATGCTGACTCCCTTTTCTCTTATCTCTTAAAATAATCGGATACTTAATTCCCTTAATTCCGACCTTATCTATTGCGAGATTTCTATCGTCAAACTGACTTTGAATGTCTTTTAACATCTATCTTCTTCTAATTTTTTGCCTAGCAAGAACCATCTGATACGGTTTAAAACCTTGCGGCATCTTTTCAATATTCAATTGTAACCATAATGTACCATAATTTCTCATTTTCATTTTCTTACCATTTTTCAACGCTTCTAAATTAGACTCAAGCTTTTCATCAAGAGGTGCCTTTTTGCTACCTTTAACAAGAATCTCAATGGCTTTATCCTTTTCACCCATTTCGGTTAAGAAATATGCATACAAGCTGTAAAGAAAACCTTCCTTAGGAGCATTTTTTATAGCCTTTTCCATTGTTGATTTTACTTTTTCATAATTCTTCTCTTTAAAATAAAGGGTAGCAAGCATAGCCATACCCATCCAGTTTTTTGCAAACCCTTTTTCAAGATAATCCTTAGCCTCATTAAATTTCTTCTGCATATAAAGTATAATACCGATTTGAGAATTTATCTGCTCTTTAACAAAAAACTGCCATTTTGAAAAAGAATAAGCATTTTTCAGCCTGTTTATCGCCTTTTCAAAGCGATTATTTTTTAAATCCTTTTCAATTTCTTGAAAAACTGTTGTCAATTTCTTTAAAAAATGTCTCCCGATAAAAAAGTTTAACGCAAGAATTAACACAACCATCAGCATTAATGACCAAATATAATTATAAGTGACAAAATAAAGTCCCAGTGCTGCAAGCAGGGAAACTGACAAAGAAATGAGTAAAGTTAACATATATCAACCTCTCCCTTTTGGATTCCTATTTTTAAGACTTGAAGATTATAACTACAAATAAAAAATTTTCAACACTTATACAACTGGTGTCACCCCATTTTTTGCAAAACCTTGTTTATATACGCCAGAGATAAAATATCTTCCGGGTTTAAATCCCAAAAATGAGCCACGGACGGCGGTTTTAGAGGGATTTACCTCGCAAGTGGCACTGGATGTGCCACGAGAATGAGGAAGATATTTTATCTCTGGATTTTTTCTCATAACTTATTGAAATTAATAATATTTTATTGTTATTATTTCAAAAAAATGGGGTGACTCCAGTTATACAACCATTAGCTCACCAAAATCTAATCACAAGGATTAACTGTTACACCATCAGAATCCACAACACCATTTGTGGCAATTAAAATATATTTAGAACACCTTTCAACCTCTACAAAATTTGTATCGGTCAATAAAATTACTTTACCTGTGTCCTCATCAATAATTTTTGTTTTAGGGGCATCACTTTCCCAAGAAATCAGATATCCGTCTTTCCTTTTTATCACCTTTATATTTTTTACTGGATTTAATTTTTCAAAATAAGCAGGAATTATCTCTACGCTAATCAAATCCCCCTCAAAATTATAATCATTGTAAGGTAATATAAATATTTTCATCGGCTTATCAGTTTTTACTTTAATCAGAGGTTTTGTTGAAATTTTATCAAGACTACTTTTTTCAAAACCATACAAAACAAATTTAGTATTTTTAGAAAAATTCAATCGAATTTCAAAAATATCACCATATTTTACAATTCTATCAACCTTGACAAATGCTTTTTTGGCAAAAACCTTTTCAATATAAACAGGTTCTGAATATACCCTATATTCAGGGTGTTTGCGTACAAGTTTATAAATAACTCTCTGCCCAGATTTCACATCCTCATCAATAATACTTTTTCTAGGCTCTACTTTAGCAATGAGGTTATATTTAGTACAGCTTTCATCTGCCTTTTTGTAAACCTCTAAAATATAATCCTTTGAGCTGTTAACTATTTTAAAACCATTATCAACTAACTTCACAGCATCCTTTGAGGGAGGCTCAATTTTAAAAACGCTCTTTGAAATAGGATCTGTCTTTTTCCCACAACCCAAAAAAAGAACTGTTACTATAATAAATAAATTAAATAGCCTGTAGAAATTGTTTCGCATTCTTAATTTGCTCCATCACAGATTTCAGCCCTGTACCACCATAACTGTTCTTATTTTTGGCTGCATTCTCCACACTGATATATTCATACACATCACTATCTATCAACTCTGAAAACTGTCTCAATTCATCAATAGAAAGCTCATCAAGTTTCTTCTCTTTATCAATAGCATATTTCACCGTTTTTCCTACGACAAAATGGGCATCCCTAAAAGGTAAACCTTTCCTAACAAGATAATCTGCAAGCTCAGTGGCTGTGGAATACCCTTTTGATGCTGCCTCGTACATTTTCTCTCTATTAATTTTCATTTTCTCTATCATTGGTGAAATTATTTTCAGACTGCCAAGCAAATTGTCAGCAGCATTAAATAGAGGTATCTTATCCTCCTGCATATCTTTATTATATGCTAGAGGTAACCCCTTCATTGTTGTAAATAAACCAATCATGCTACCATAAACTGCTCCCGTTTTCCCCCTGATAAGTTCTGCCACATCAGGATTTTTTTTCTGTGGCATAATACTGCTACCGGTACAATAATCATCTGAAAACTCTATAAAATTGAACTCACTTGTAGCATAAATAATCAACTCTTCACAAAGTCTACTAAGATGCATCTGACATATGGAAGCATTGGTTAAAAACTCCAAAACAAAATCCCTATCACTTACAGAATCGAGACTGTTTTCAGTAGGATTATCAAACCCTAAAAGCTCTGAAGTAAAAAATCTATCAATCGGAAAAGTAGTACCTGCAAGAGCACATGAACCAAGAGGATTTTTGTTCAATCTCTTTAAAGAATCATCAAATCGCTCAAAATCTCTTTTAAACATCTGAAAATAAGCCAATAAATAATGAGAAAAAAGAATAGGCTGAGCTGTCTGCAAATGTGTAAAACCTGGCATTATCACATTAATATTATCCTCAGCTTTTTTCACCAACACTTCTAAAAAAGCTTTTATGTATTTTTTTACATCCTCCACCACATCACGTAAATACATCCTCACATCCACAGCCACCTGATCATTCCTACTTCTAGCCGTATGCAGCTTTCCACCTACATCTCCAACTATTTCTTTTAACCTTTTCTCAATTGCCATGTGTATATCTTCATCTTCAGTTCTAAATTCAAAATCTCCTCTTTCAATTTCATCCAATATTTGCAGCAACCCTTCTTTTATCTTTTCAGCCTCTAAAGGCTTAATTATACCTTGTTTCGCAAGCATCTCCACATGTGCAAGGCTCCCTTTTATATCGTATCTGTAAAGTCTTTTATCGAAATGGATTGATGCATTAAACTCATCCACAAACTTATCTGTAGGTAATTCAAAACGTCCACCCCATAACTTATCTGACACATCACACCTCGATATTATATTCTTTAATTTTATTATGTAATGTTTTCCTTGATATCCCAAGTAATTCTGCAGCTTTGCTTTTATTTCCGTTTGTTTCTTTCAATGCCTTTTCTATCAAAATCTTTTCATGTTCTTTCATGCTACTTTTTTTACTACTGCTATTTTCCATCTTTAAAGGTGGTAAAAGATCACGTGTTAACATTTCCCCTCTGCAAAGAATTATGCTTCTTTCAACAATATTCTCAAGTTCTCTGATATTTCCCGGAAAATTATATTTCATCAAGACTTTCAAATAATCATCTGAATACCCTTTGATAATTTTTTGAAATTTTTCACTATACTTTTTTATAAAAAAATTAAGTAACAGCGGTATTTCATTCTTCCTTTCCCTTAAAGGTGGAACAAAAACGGGAAATACATTAAGCCTAAAATAAAGGTCTTCTCTAAATTTGCCCTCTTTCACCATCTCTTCCAAATTTCTATTTGTAGCAGCCACTATTCTTGCATCTGTTTTTAATGTTTTCAAACCACCCACACGCTCAAAGGTTTTATCTTGCAATACTCTTAAGAGTTTAGCTTGAGTCTGCAACGGTAGTTCACCTATTTCATCAAGAAATATTGTTCCTCCATCAGCAAGTTCAAACTTACCAGGCTTAGCTTTATCGGCACCTGTAAACGCACCTTTTTCGTGACCAAACAGCTCACTCTCTATCAAGTTCTCATTTAATGCAGCACAATTTACAGCAAGAAACGGCTTGCCTTTTCTCGGAGAATTATTATGGATGGATCTTGCAATCAGTTCTTTCCCGGTTCCAGATTCTCCCATAATCAAAACTGTGGCATCTGTGGGAGCAACCATTTTTAAAAGATCAATAATCTTTCCAAGACCATTTTCAGAATAAACACCTTCATAATAATAATCATCAACAATTTTTACTTCTTCCTCGCCGGATTTACTACTCAATAGTTCTTCAATCTGCTTTTTCAAGACTTTCACATCCACCGGTTTAGTGATATAATCCACAGCACCAAGCTTCATAGCTTCCACTGCTGTTCTCACATTGTTGAAGGCTGATATAACAATAACGGGCGTATTCATCCCCTTTCTTCTCAAATGACTTAAAAAGGTCAATCCGTCCATAAGATCCATCTTGATATCAAGAAGGATCAAATCGTAATGATTTGACTCTACACTACTTAAAGCTTCGACACCGTTAGACGCTTCATCCACAACATATTCATCTTCAAGATGAAGCTTTAACATAAAACGGTGATTTTCTTCATCATCAACAATTAAAATCTTCTTCTTATCTTCCATTTCCAAAATCCAATACTATTTTAAAAGGGTTAACACTTTCAACATATACTCTATATCCATGCATTTCCATAATTTTCTTTACAATAGCAAGCCCCAAACCACTTCCCTTAGATCTGGTGGTATAAAACGGCTCAAAAATTTTCTCCTTATTTATATCATCATTATTATAAACGTTATTAATAATAATGACCTTTTTGTCTTTCACAATAATTTTTATCTTATCACCTACTTTTGATGCATCTATTGCATTTAGTATAAGATTCATCAAAACCTGAATCATCCTATTTTTATCTACATTTATAACAAATGGTTCTTTCTCTATTGATATCTTTAATTTCTTGTTATCTATATCATATCTCAGCAGATTTATAGTTTCATCTATTAGCTGTAAGATATTACAATCATTTTTTCTTAAAGACACTTCTCTACCAAAAGTCAAAAAATCATTTACAAGACTATTTAACCTCTCCATCTCATCTTTGACCTTTGACAATATCTCCTTCTGTTTCAAATCTGTTTCTTTATCCAAAGTAAATTCCAACAAACCTTTCATCGAACTGAGAGGATTTTTTATCTCATGGGCTAATAAACTCGCAAATTTACCTAGCTCTGCATTTCTCTCAATTCTTTTTAATTTGTTTGTCAATACAGCATAGAGTCTAAACAATCTATATGAATACAGCAAAATTATAACCATAAAAAGATAAAGAACAATCATCTGTAATAAGTCTGAAAGCATTTTCTTTTTAAAATAGTTATAACTACATTTATCAAGGAATAGCGCCACATAAAATTCTTGGTTAGTTCTTTCTTGCATATGACGCATCATCCCCATCATACCCATTCCAAACCGTCTCTCAACTTTTCGAACAATGATGATATAATCATCCGTTTCAATTATACTTTCAGCTTTAGGATAAATTTTCTTAAATTTTACAACTTTATTTTTCCCATTTAAAAGTATTTTCCCACTTTTATCATATATTATAAGATTATAAATAGCCTCATTGGATAAAAACTCTTTGGAAAACTCTTGAAAACGTTTTGATCCAACCCGGCTGTTTAAAAATAGAAACCTATTACTAACCTCAAAAGAATATGTGATAAACTTACCAAGTTCTATTAGATTTTTTTTCATATATTTCAAAGAATTGAAAGAAGATACTAAATGAAGTGTAAAAATTGCTACACTTAATATTATACCAATTATAACAAGAATCTTAAATCTTTTTAAATATTCCATTTTCAATCGCCACTAAAAAATCTTTTCTTAAAATCCATAGATAATGTGGGTGTATGACAACACACCCCTACTTTTTAAAAAATCTTCTAAATTTATCCCACAATGATTTGTCTTCTTTCATATAACCGTTTCCAGATACTTTTTTAAATTCATTAATCAATTTTCTCTCTTCTTTACTGAGCTTTTTAGGTAACACAACTCTAATATTAACATACATATTACCTATTCCGTATCCTTTCACTTCAGGTACACCATAACCTTTTAAAACAATTCTATCTCCAGGTTGAGTCCCAGGCTTAATTTCCAATGTCTTTTCCCCTTTTAATGTTGGAATTGAAACAGTTGTTCCTAAAATAGCATCGGTAAAAGGTATAGGCAATTCTAGATAAATATCGTTCCCTTTTCTTTTGAAGTACTTATGTGGTCTTACTCTAATATTTACAAACAAGTCACCTGATGGACCACCATATCTTCCAGAATTCCCTTCTCCAGAAACTCTTAATGTCATGCCAGCATCAATACCAGGAGGGATTTTTACTTCAATAGTCTTTTTGCTATATTTAAAGCCACGACCACGACATTCTTTACATGTCTCCCTTATAATTTGTCCGCTACCATGACATGTAGGACAAGTGGTTGATACAGTAAAAAAACCTTGTCTTTGAACAAACTGCCCTTTCCCATGACAAGTGGGGCATGTCTGCTTACCACCTGGTTCAGCACCTGAGCCATCACATCTTGGACAGAGATCTTCCTTTTCTATGGTAATTTTCTTTGATACACCAAAAACAGCCTCTTCAAACTCTATTTCAATGTCAGTCTCTATATCACTTCCTCTGGTTGGTCGCTCTCTTCTTCTCCCACCTCTGCTAAAACCAAAAAATCCTTCAAAAATATCATCAAAGAAGTCATCAAAAATGGTAGAAGAAAAATCCTGAGCTCCTCCAACGTCATCAAAAACACGACCAAACTGGTCATATTGAGCCCTTTTCTGTGGATCTATTAATACCTGATACGCTTCTGTTATTTCCCTAAACTTCTCTTCAGCTTCTTTGTCCCCTGGATTTCTATCAGGGTGATATTTTAGAGCAAGCTTTCTATAAGCTTTTTTTATTTCTATCTCAGTAGCGTTTCTGTGAACACCCAAAATTTCATAATAATCTTTTGCCAATCCTAACCTCCATCAATATAAAAAAACAGCTATTATTCAGCAATCATAAAAATTCCTTCAAATAATTTAGAGGTTATACCTATTACTAAGCTGAAACTTCTCACACAAAGAAGTTTCACTTTTTTTTAATTAGTTGCCACTGAAAAAGTGGCAACTAATTTATAATATTTAATTTCTACCAGTATTACTATAAAAATTCTACCAGTTTTTTAATAATTTATATAAAAAACTGAGGGATGAAACTTATAATATTACTTTATTTCATGGTTTTCATAAATAGCGCATTCTTCTTAACTCTTTGCTATAAAACTAATTAAATAACTATAAAGTTATTATTAATAATTAGTTCTCACTTTTTCAGTGAGAACTAATTACATATTGTTTTTTAAATTTGTTTTGCTCAACGCTTCCATTTATCAGCCTTTGCAATACAACCAGAGCAACTGAAAATATTCCTTCTAAATATTAAAAAATGAGCAGCTAGCCAATAAATGGCCAACTGCTCATTAAGCAACCTCTACTAATTATCACTTTTTACCATAAAAATCTACTTATTATCTTCCTTTACCTCTTCGTAATCAGCATCTACCACATCTTCCTGTTTTGTCTCTTGGGAACCGCTGCCTGTTTCAGCTTCTCCTGCACTTGCTCCTGTATCAGCTCCAGATGCGCTAGCAGTAGCTTTATAGATAGCTTCAGCAAGTTTATGTGATACTGATGTTAACTTATCAATAGCTGCTCTAATAGCGGCTGCATCCTCTCCAGCCTGAACCTTCTTCAATTCATCAAGAGCCTTCTCAATTTCCTCTTTTGTAGCAGCATCTACTTTATCGCCATGTTCTTTAAGAGATTTTTCTGTGGAGTAGATAAGTGTATCAGCCTGGTTTCTAAGCTCCACAAGCTCTCTTTTCTTCTTATCTTCTTCAGCATGTAATTCAGCTTCTTTAACCATTTTTTCAATCTCTTCTTCAGTCAAACCACTACTTGGAGTAATTCTGATAGACTGCTCTTTACCTGTACCAAGGTCTTTTGCAGATACACTCAATATACCATTTGCATCAATATCAAAAGTTACCTCAATCTGTGGCACTCCCCTTGGTGCAGGAGGAATACCAACGAGCTCAAATCTACCTATTGATTTGTTGTCTTTTGCTAATTCACGTTCTCCCTGCAATACATGTATTGTAACTGATGTCTGGTTATCAGCAGCAGTTGTAAATACCTGACTTTTCTTTGTTGGAATAGTTGTATTCCTTGGAATAATTTTTGTCATTACACCACCAAGTGTTTCAATACCTAATGAAAGTGGTGTAACGTCCAATAACAACACATCCTTAATATCACCTTTTAACACTGCCCCCTGGATTGCAGCACCTATTGCCACAACTTCATCAGGGTTAATCCCTTTGTGAGGCTCTTTACCAAAAAATTCTTTAACCTTTTGCTGTACAAGTGGCATCCTTGTCATACCACCTACGAGTATGACTTCATCAATATCTGATGGAGTCAAACCTGCATCTTCTAATGCTCTTTTACAAGGCTCAAGAGTTCTTTCAACCAGATCCATTACCAGGTGCTCAAGTTTTGCCCTACTCAGCTTCTTAATCAAGTGTTTTGGCCCAGTAGCATCAGCTGTAATGAATGGCAAGTTGATTTCTGTTTCAAGAGCAGTGGAAAGCTCATGCTTAGCCTTTTCTGCCGCCTCTTTTAATCTTTGAAGAGCCATTTTATCCTGAGATAAATCTATGCCTGTCTCCTTTTTAAATTCATCAATTAACCATTCTACTATTCTGTTATCAAAATCATCTCCACCAAGAAAAGTATCACCATTTGTAGCTTTTACTTCAAATACACCATCCCCTAACTCAAGTATAGAGATGTCAAATGTACCACCACCTAGGTCATATACAGCAATCTTTTCATCTTTCTTTTTGTCAAGTCCATAAGCAAGGGCAGCTGCAGTTGGCTCGTTTATAATTCTTAAAACATTCAACCCTGCAATCTTACCAGCATCCTTTGTAGCCTGACGCTGAGCATCGTTAAAGTATGCTGGAACAGTAATTACTGCTTCAGTTACCTCTTCACCAAGATAGTCTTCAGCAGTCTTTTTCAATCTCTGTAATACCATCGCAGAAATTTCAGGTGGAGCATACTTTTTACCTTTTACTTCAACCCATGCGTCCTGATTATCGGATGGAACTATTTTATAAGGTAAAATCCTTTTAGCCTTTTCTACTTGAGGGTCATCGATTTTTCTACCAATCAATCTTTTTACAGAAAAAATTGTGTTTTCAGGGTTAGTTACAGCCTGTCTTTTTGCAAGCAATCCAACAAGTCTTTCACCATTATCAGTGAAAGCCACAACAGATGGAGTAGTAGTCATACCTTCGGCATTAACAATTACCTTAGGCTGACCTCCCTCCATTATAGCCACAACAGAGTTAGTTGTACCGAGGTCGATACCTATTACTTTACCTTTACTCATTTTTATCCTCCTTATTATCATTATTTTTTTCTTCTTTTTTATTTACAGAGACCTTTGAAGGCCTTATCACCCTGCCATTAAGGGTGTAACCTTTTTGCAAGATCTGAGTAACCTTATTATTATCAAAATCCTCTTTATAATCCAGCATCAAAGCTTCATGGAAATTAGGATCAAAATCATCTCCCACATTTAATTCGATTTCTTTCAAACCAAATTTAGCCAAAATATCTTTCATCTGCTTCAAAGTAAGATCCACTCCCTGCTTCAATGACTCCACAGGAGAATCCGGCTTTATGTGGCTAAGCGCCATCTCCAGATGATCTATTACAGGCAACAGACTTTCAAGCAACACCTGATTAGCATATTTAAGCTTTTCTTCTGTTTCTCTTAAAAGTCTTTTCCTGAAATTATCAAGCTCAGCAGACAATCTTAAAATAGCATCCTCTTTTTCCTGTAACTGCTTTTTTAACTCTTTATTTTCATTTTCTAACTTTTTCAAAACATCATCCTCTTGCTTTTCAATCTCTTCCTGCTTACTTCCTTTATCCTTTATATTTTCCTGAGAAGTTTTTTTCTTTTCTTGCTCTGTTTCATCTTTTACCAACTCTTCTTCCCTATTAATTTTTATTTTTTTACTCATCGCTACCTCCTAACCGTTCAATTACTTCACTTAGTAAATCAGCTGTATAATCAACTATAGGAACAACGTGAGGATACCTCATCCTTTTTGGACCTATAATGCCCAATGTACCCAAAATTTTATTCCCTTTTGAATAAGGTTTAATCACAAGGCCAAAATCATCAACATTCTCATCAATTTCAGATCCAATAAATATCTGTACACTATCAGCCTCAGCACATTTATCTATTATTTTATAAATTAATGTTTTTTCCTCAAAAGCTCTAAGGAACTCCTTAAGTTTGTTCACATCATTAAATTCCGGCATATCCAGTATGTTACTTGTACCATCATAGTAAAGCTCGCCTTCCACCTCATCCATCTCAAAAATTCTTGGTAAAAAGTCTTGAAATGAATCCATAAAATTATCAAATAACTGCTTATCTTTTTCTATCTCTTTAAAAAGTCTCTCTCTTACTTCCATCAACGAATAACCGCTAAAATGATCATTCAAATAATTGCTGATCTGAGTTAAAACATTATCAGGGATATCTATATCTAAATGTAAGATTACATTTTGCACGATCCCTGTTTTTGTTACCAGAATTGCCAACACATCAAACTTATTTAACTTCAAAAACTCTATATGCTTTAAGTATAGCATATTTGATTTTGGAGTCACCACAAAACCCACAGAATGAGTAAGTCTGCTCAATTGTTTTGTGGCCTCTTTGAAAAGAGTCCTTAAATTGGTGGCATTAAGTTTTTCTGAAAGTTTTTTTATTTCTTCTGAATAAATAGGTGAAATTGTTACAAATTTATCAATGTAGTACCTATACCCCAAATCCGTAGGCACACGTCCTGCAGATGTATGAGGCTGATAAATATACCCTTTCTCCTCCAAATCACTCATGATATTCCTAATAGAAGCAGGACTCAACTTCAAAGGTCCCACTTTTGACACAAAACGGGAACCTACCGGCTCACTACTGTTAATATACTCATCAACAATTATTTTTAATACAGTTTCTTCTCTTTCAGTAAGCTTCACCATTTTTTACCTCTTTACTAGCACTCTCATCTACCGAGTGCTAATATTAATATAAAGTTGAGTCAATTTATGTCAAGCAGTTTTTTAACTTTTTTCTTATGATTCAATAAAACTTTAGGTAAGATTTTTATTAATCTTGTATAGTTCGGCAAGAATTTCAGCTACCGCTTTATATAAAGTTTCAGGTATCTCCTCATACAGATCTAAAGTGGTAAGCGCCTCTACAAGATCAGCATCCTTCTGAATAAATACACCATGCTCTTTAGCCTTCTCAATAATTTTTTCTGCTATAACTCCCTGCCCTTTGGCTACAAGCTTTGGCGCTTTATCGCTATTTGGCTTATATTTTAGAGCAGCAGCTTTTTTAAACCTCTTCATTTTCTTTTATTAGCTGTACAAACTCTTCGGCATTTTTGCAGGCTGATGCATTTACCACATTACAAAAACTTACAAACACCTTTTTACTTATTAATGAAAGAGTTTTTATATCATCAATAAACTCAGTCAATTCCTCTTTACTATATTTATAATCAAGATATTTATCTTCTGGAGTAAGCCACAATTTGCTACGTCCATACAACCTGTAATAAGTAAAATTATTTGAAGAAAACGGATAATAAGGTGCAAGTCCTTTAATCTTTGGCATATCCAACACTATGATACCTATTCTGTGTTCACGAAACAACTCTAAAAACCTGTCCTTGTACCATGTGCGATTGGGCAACTCAAAAAAGAGTGGAAACTCTTTAAATTCTTCTGAAAGCCTTAATATATGCTCAAAATTTTCCTTAGAGGCAGAAAAAGAAAAATTAAAATCTGCAAACAAAGCTTCAAGCTTTCCTTTATCAATCATAGGTTTTAAACCAGCATAAAAATCCCTTACATCCTGTTTATTATATCTACCCTTTAAAAACCTTTTATTTAATCTTACTGAAAAAGAAAGATTTTCCCCTCTATCCACAATGCTTTTAACAGTATTTTGATAAGGGATATTGTAGAATGTAAATGTTATTTCAAGCAGATTTAAATAATCTTTTTTCCCATAATATGAAAGCATATGAAAGTTAGAAATACTTTTAGGGTAAAAACTCCCCTTCCAGTCATCGTACTTATAACCGCTTGTTCCAACTAAAACAGGTGTCTCGTTAATTGTAATCATAGGCTACTCTATTATCACTGCTAAAAATGTTATTGGTTCATTTGTTTTATTTTCGATTGCGTGCCCCTCTCCCTTTGGAGTAATCAGCATATCTCCAGGACCTAACAAATCCTCATTTCCATTATCACTCACAACAGCCTTTCCATCAAGAATTAAATAAATCTCCATATCATTTTCATGCACATGATAACCAACCTTTGAGTCTGGCTTTAATTCCACCACCGAAAACATTTTTATCTTACCACCAAACTTTGTAGCAGCTTCATAACCAAAATTTATCAAACTTCCTCTACCATCACGTGGTTTTACCACTTCTTTCGGCTCAATTTCACTCAATCTCACTATCATCCTTCCCTCCAAAATTGACACCAAATTTCTAAACAGTTGGCTATGACTATAATAAAAGTAATGAAAAAAGCAACCAAAAGCTTAACCTGAGTTTGTCAAATGTTTTGACAAACTTGGGTTAATCTCTACCTGCACTTTTTATTTTAAATTACATAAAAATTTATTATAATTAGGATACAAGAGTGTATTAGCAGGAGTAAATTATGAAAAAATTGCCCATTGGAATTTCAACTTTACGTAAAATAAAGGAAAATAACTGCGTTTATATTGATAAAACGAAAATTGCATTAAAATTGATTGAAAATGGCTCATACTATTTTCTTTCTCGCCCAAGGAGGTTTGGTAAAACTTTATTCCTTGATACATTAAAAGAGATTTTCTCAGGTAACAAAGAGCTTTTCAAAGGGCTTTATATTTACGATAAACACGACTTCAAAAAGTATCCTGTAATTCACATATCTTTTGGAAGTGGTGGAATAAAAGATGCAACTACGTTAAATAGCAGAATCAAAGAAATATTAGAGGAAAATTGCCTTTTGCTATCAATCGATATGCCAACGAGTGAAACAATTGGCGGGTTGTTTAAAAAAGTTATTTTACAAGCAATGAAACGACATGGTGAACGAGTAGTAATTTTAATTGATGAGTATGACAAGCCAATTTTAGATAACATTGAAGATAGCAAGAGAGCAAAAGAGATAAGAGAAGAATTAAAAAACTTTTACTCTGTGATAAAGGACAGTGATCCATATATTGAGTTTGTATTTATCACAGGAGTAAGTAAGTTTTCCAAAGTAAGTTTATTTTCTGGGCTAAACAATTTGAATGATATTACAATAGATAAAAAATATGCCACAATTTGCGGATATACGCAGAAAGATCTGGAAACAGAATTTGCAGAGCATTTGAAAGGGCAAGATTTTGAGAAAATAAAAAAGTGGTACAACGGTTATCGCTGGCTTGGTGAGTCTGTATATAATCCCTTTGATATACTTTTATTTATCTCAAAAGGATGTGAATTTGGCAATTATTGGTTTTCCACGGCTACCCCCACATTTTTACTAAAGATGATAGAGAAAAACCGTTATCATTTGCCAAATTTAGAGCGAGCAGTGAAGGATTATCGTATGCTTGACAGCTTTGATGTGGATAACATCGATGTTGAAGTACTAATGTGGCAGACAGGGTATTTGACAATTGCAAAAGAAGAAAAAACAGTTAGAGGAATGTTTTACTATCTTGATATACCTAATTATGAAGTTGAGCTTTCCCTTTTTGGAAGCATTGCTGATTATATTACAAAATCACATAATTCCGCAATTATTAGTAATAATCTTTATCTCTCACTTTTAAATAAAAATTTAGATATGTTTATGCAAGAGCTAAAATCATTATATGCATCTATTCCTTACAATAATTTCACAGGTGAGAAGCTTTATGAGTATGAAGGTTATTATGTGAGTGTATTTTATGCTTACATGAAAGCGCTGGGAGTGGATTTAATAGCAGAAGATGTGACAAACAAGGGCAGAATTGATATCACATTAAAATTCGATGACGTAATCTATATTATTGAATTTAAAGAAGACGGCAAGGGAGCTCTTAATCAGATAAAAGAGAAAAAATACTACGAAAAGTATCTTTCAGAAGAAAAAGAAATCTATTTGATAGGCATCGAATTTGACAAGAATGAGCGTAACATTAATAATATTTTAATAGAAAAATTAATCCATTAATTATTTCTCACTGAAAAAGTGAGAACTAATTATTAAATAAATAATTTTTATGATTTTTAATATTTAAATAAGTTTTCTAACAAGAGTTTAAAGAAGAATGCTTCTTTCCTGAGAACTACGAAATAAGGTAATATTATAATTTCCATCCCCTAAATTAGTTTTTTTAAAAAACTAATTTATTAAAAATAATAATTTTTATTTTTATCCTCTTTTTGGGGGATTTAAAGGGGGGTTACCCCCTTTAAGTCACGAACAAATTATCAAAAAAACTGGGGGAATTTTTATAGGAATATTTAAATAAATCAATTATTATAAATTAGTTGCCACTTTTTCAACACGTGTAATAATATTGTACACATTCTAACTTTGAACAATAAAGCTTGAATTGTTCACAGTCAATATATTACTCAAATACTTTGTTACACGTGTTCAGTGGCAACTAATTGGTTTTGTCCTGCATAGTAATTTCTACAAACATATCCTCTAAACTCTTTTTGACTGGCTCAATGTCAATAATTTCAGTACTATGTGTTTTTAGTTTTTCTAAAGTGTCAATTAGGTTATTTTTTGGACATAAAAAACTGTAAAGGTTATCTGTAATTTTTTCAAGTTTTAAGCCTATATTTACTGGGTTGTCGATGATTACTTTAAAACCTGTAGTGGTTAAATATTTTATTTCGGTTTTTTCCAGAGATTTAACCACTTTCCCTCTATTTACAATCAATACTCTTGAACAGATATCTTCAATATCAGGTATGATATGAGAGCTGAAAAAAATCGTAACCCCCTTTTTATTAAGCTCTAACATTTTATTTTTAAATAATACTCTGCCCATAGGATCAAGCCCACTCATCGGTTCATCCAGTATTAAAATTTCTGGATCATGTATCAAAGTGGATGCAAATCCAATCCTCTGAATCATACCTTTGCTATATTTTCTAATAGGGCGCTTAGCTGCATCCTTTAATTCAAACTCTTCCAAGAGTTCCCATGCCCTCTTTTTGGCCACGTTTTTATCCACTTTAAAAATAGCTGCGGAAAACATAAGCAGATCATAACCTGTCAATGTATCGTAGTATTGTGGATTTTCCGGCATAAAGCCCACTTTTAGCCTCGCTACAGGACTAGATGAGTCAATTCCTAATATCTTGGCTGATCCTCTATCTGCTCTTATTAAATCCATCATAATTTTAATTGTGGTACTTTTACCGGCACCATTTGGACCTAGAAATCCAAGGATTTCACCTTTATTAACAGTAAAAGACATTCCGTTTAAAGCGTTTACCTTTTTCCTTTTACTTTTAAAAGTTTTATAAAGGTTATTTACTCTTATTACTTCCATTTTCATTTCCCTTTTTATGTTTTGGTCTTTTGAAAGCAAGCTTGCTTGTTGTCCTCACTTTTCCATCTTTATCAATATAAAACTTTCCACCATAAGGATCTTTGGGCACTTCTCTAAGAAAACCTTTTATTACAAGCTCATTGATATCTTTAGGTAATGTGTTGTTTTTCTCCTTATATCTTTTTATTGCTTTTTCGATTGCATAGATTGCTTCTAAAGCCTGCAATCTTACTTCATATGACTTTTTTATACTCTCTTTTCTTGTAATTTTTATCATCGTCTTTAAATATGCAATCCCAAGCTCGGTTTCCCCACCTTCATAAAAATATCGTGCAGCAAGTGAGGTAAAAAGAGGAGAATTAGAAAGCTCAGATGCTTTTTTGAAATATTTAGCAGCCAATTTGTAATCTTTTAAAAAGTAAGCGTAATTGAATCCTAAGAAAAATGGAATTTTAAAATCCCACGTTCTATACTTCATTACATATTTTAAAAGTGCATTTACATCTTTTATTTTCCCTATATCCCAGGTAAATGCAGCCTGAGCAAAATAATATGCATCTTCGTGGTAAGGATTTAAAAGGATTGCTGTTTCTATTGTTTTAAATAAATTATAATATTCTATCTTTTCAAACCTTCTTTTTAGAAGATAATCAACTTTACCACCATAATAAATTAATGATTTAAATGTAAGATATTCACCTGTAAACCATCTAAATTCACCCAAAGCTGCTTTAAATAATTTTCCTTTTGGAGTATATCCAAGTTTTTCATAAAGAGGGCGTTTTTTCATGTCAGCGACAAAGTAGGGCATAAAAACTATAAAACACACTACCAAAACCAAAAACAATATATAGCCAAACTTATTCTTCATCTTACATAAAATCTCTTTTATTAAAGATAAATATTGTAAACATCATCACTATTATAAGATATAAACCCCAATATCCAAAACTCATGAAAATTGAGTTTATCTTAATAGGCATGGAATAAGCAGCATAGACAGTATAATCAAATGCAGAGAAATTTGGGATAATATAGTAAATTATAACTATTAATTTTTTTATTATAGGACTTATTGTATCCGCTGTATTTTTCATAATGTAATCGTAAATACCTTGAGAGGCATTACCCATAATAAATATAGAAATAGTTGCAAAAAACGGAGTAAAAAATGATGTGGAAAAAGTAGAAAATAAAAAGCCAAAAGCCATCAACAAACAATATTTTAGATACGCAAAAATATTAGCAATAAAAATATTATGCCACATAATTGGTAATTGAGATTTATACATACCAGCAGATATTTTAATTACAACAGCAGATACTAAAAGATTTAATAAGCTTATCACAAGCATTATGAAAGCAAATCCAAGATAACGACCAACTAAATAGCTTGTCCTTTTTACAGGATAACTTAGTAGAGTGTATGTATATTTTCTTTCAATATCTCTCCAAATTGTAGAAACACCTCCAAATAGTGATAAAAATAACATAATAAATGAATTAAACGCTAAAGACATTGTAATAGAAACTTCTTGAGCCTGACGCATGGAAAATGAACTAAAAACAGGGACAAAGCAAAAAACTAAAATAAGTGAAAAAATTATAAAAAATATTCTATCCCTGAGTACGGTTCTTAAAGTCAAAATAAAAAATGCCATAAAATTACCTCATTTTAAATTAAAAATTCTTTTACATAATTAAAAATGTTGTACAGTAACAACTAACTTGTTTTATAACTTTTTGATAGACAAGAGATTGCTTCGTCACTACCGTTCCTCACAATGACAAATAAGGCTGCTCTCGATTTTCCGTCATTGCGAGCAAAGCGAAGCAAACTCTTCTCGCTCATAATACATTCATCGTCATTGCGAGGGTCGCAAGACCCGAAGCAATCTCTTTTGAGTAATGGGAAAACATCAGTAAAAGAGATCGCTTTGTCACTTCGTTCCTCGCGATGACGTAGTTGCGAGATTGCTTCGTCGCTGTCGCTCCTCGCTGGTGACGTAAAAGGTGGCTGTCATTGCGAGCGTCAGCGAAGCAATCTCTTGTTTATCATAAAGTTAACCTCTTGAATCGTTTTTTATTATGCAATACCCTCTTATTCATCAAGTAAATTTTACCATCTCCTAAATCAACAACAGCTTCTATTTTTTCACCATTCCAATAGTATAACAACAACTTTACAAAATTACACGGAGAAACAATAACTTTAGGTCTTAAAACAGCAATATTCGTCCCTTTTGGATGCCTTACACTTTTATAGACAATACCATCTTTATTTTCTTTTTTAGCTTTAACACCAAGTTTTTGTGATTCTGTATAATCGTTTTCGTGATAATAGATTTGATAAATCTTTTCATTTCTAATATCATAAAATAAATTTCCTTTTATCTTAGCACAATAGACTCTCATGTGATAAGCATTCGCTGGTGCTTTATTATAAGTATAAAACTTTTCTCTGTGATAAACAGTTTCCTTAATTGCAGTTACCAATTCTTTACTTGCGTAATATACACCAAAGTATTCCGTATTAAATCTTGCCGGACTTGGATGTGTAAAGGCAGCCATAATGGGTGTAGTCCCCTCACCGAAAATCCATTCATCTTCTGGAACAAGTTCTAAATTACCTAACTCATTTTTTATTCTATCATTAGTCAAACTCTCTATAAAATAGATGTATTCAAGTTCTTCTCTTGAATCGACGAAATCAAATAGTGTTCTCTCAGGATACAGAGTAGGAATAATTCTAAAGCTTTTTCCCCAATTTATCGGAATTACAGGGATATCAGTCATAAAGACTTCCTCTTTCAGCATCTAAATATCTCTTGATTATATACAAATCAGCAACCCTTCCCTTTAACATAATTTCCAATGGAGTTCTATCATCAAAAATAGGATTTTTAGTTTTTATCCATTCATTTGCAGAATATGGTAACAATATTTGTAAGGCTTTATAAATACCAAGAATATAAGAAATTCTTTCAAGAGTATCTTTACTTAAATTCCCCTGTAGATTCTTTTTCCATTCGTAAAATGTAGATTTTGATGTTAGTCCAAGAAGTGTCATTTGGTCTTTATAAGATTTAATTCCCCATTTTTCACATATATTAAAAAAAGACTTTAAAGCAACATGATTCAGCTTTTTAGGGTCAATATGCTCAGGCAAAAATTCTTCCCTGTTTGCCAGCATTGTATTACCTCCTACATTTTACAATATTCCAAATTTGTATAAAAAGCAAGATATTTTCCATTGTTAGAAATTTTTATTAAGACACTTTCGCACAGATTTGTTTTATATTTATTTCTTATAAACAAATGTGAGACACATGCTAAATAAAATTTTTAAGATTTTATAAAAATTATAATGGTTTCTAAAAAAAATAAACTCTCATAACTTTTATCACATATTACAAAAACTCAATTAAAAAGGTAGAAGTACCTATTTATTATTTTTGTTTAAATTTACCAAAATGAAAAAAAACATACTATAATAAATAATATTGTTGTAGGAAGGGAATAACCCTTCCTGTTTAAAATAGATTAGTTATCACTTACCTAATTCTGTCCAACCACTAAAATCACTTGAACTACCAGTTAAATTTGGAGCATTTTCGCCAGTACCACAAGGGGTATTAGCACAATCACTATAATATATTACAGTAGAATCACTCGCACCACCATATTTTTTTGTTCCCAATGTATTCATTGTAGCTGCTGAATAAGTGGTATTATCAGTTGGAGTAGCATAAATACCATACACATTATTTGACAACGTCACATTATCAGCCGTTGTCCCCGAACCAATAGTAATTACTCCATCTGTATCCCATGCTGCTGCAAAAACAAAAGTACTTAACAATATAATAATCATAATAAATAAATACATTTTCTTCATCATGCTATACCTCCAAATTATATTTAATAATGCATATATTCAGAATAATATGCTTCAGCTGTAGTTTGAATAGTTTTTAGATCACTCAAAGCTGCAGAATCTTGAGCTCTCTGACGGTACTTCGCGAACTGAGGTATTGCGATAGCTGCGAGGATACCGATGATGGCGACAACGACCAAAAGCTCGATAAGGGTAAAACCCTTTTTGTTTGTTTTCTTCATATTTTACCTCCTTCGATGGTTTTGAATGTTTATTAGAAAAAAGCATGCCAAGTTTTTCTTGTATTATAAATTTAAAGATGTTGCACTATAATAGATAACTTGTTTATAACTTTTTGATAGATATGAGATTGCTTCGTCGCTTACGCTCCTCGCAATGACGTAGAAAATAGTTGTTATTACGAGTGTTAGTAAACTAAACTCAATGCTATCAGTGAGTTAGCATAATAGTAAATAACTGTGCAATACAGTTACAATTTTTGACATAAATGTTATAGATATGACAAAATTGTCAAATTACAAGTATATTATTAGTTATTCATGGTTATCAGTTGTTATTTATAGTTAATTATAGTTAGTTTATTGTTAGTTAGTAGTTAGTTAAAGTTAGTTATTGTTAGTTAAAGTTAGTTTTCTGAAAATAAAACTAATTTGGGGTAACCCCCCCTTTAAATCACCCAGAAAAAAAAAGAAAAACATATTAACTATTAGTTAGCTGCCACTTTGCGTCATTGCGAGGGTCGCAAGACCCGAAGCAATCTCCTGTGCGCAAAGGCAAAGTAGTCGACTAATGAGATCGCTTCGTCACTTTGTTCCTCGCGATGACTGTAAACGTGTCGTCACCCTGAGCGTAAGCGAAGCAATCTCTTTGTGTGAGAAATGAAAGTTGTTGACGGAAAAGATTGCTTCGTCGCTTACGCTCCTCGCAATGACGTACTGATGAGATCGCTTCGTCACTTCGTTCCTCGCGATGACAAGATCATTATCGTCATTGCGAGCGTCAGCGAAGCAATCTTTTGTTATCATAAAGTTGCACTCTTGAAACGTTTTTATTGTACAATCACTCATATGGGTTATTCACTGAAAACTCTCAAAACACCTCTATTGATAACATATTAAAGTCCATAAATTAACTACTAATAACTATAAATTACAATTAATAACAATAAATTAATAACAATAAATTAATAACGAATTACTATAAACAACAACTATCAAAATCTACGCATAGACACTACTTAACTTAGTTTCTCAGCGATTTTTTTGGCAAATTCTTGCATTTCATCTGTGGATTTATATTCTTTATGTTTTTTTGTAAATCTTAAACCATCATCTTTGTATCTTGGAATAATGTGAATATGTGAATGGAATACTTCTTGACCACCGGCAGCTTCAATATTTTGAATAACATTCAGCCCATCACAATTTAAAGCATCTTTTATAGCATTACAAAGCTTGGTAAGCACTGGATAAATTTTCGAACCGATTTCAACATCTGTATCTAATACATTTCTGAAATGTTTTTTTGGGATAAGCAAAGTATGCCCGAGATTTACCGGCCTAATATCAAGAATAGCAATAAAGTCATCATCTTCATATACTCTTGCAGATGGAATATCACCATTTACAATTTTGCAAAAAATACAATCCATAAGATCCTCCTTCAATATATTTAAGCAACATTACATTATGATTCCAAAAGATTCAAGGATGTTGCACAATAGTAGCTTAATATTCCAATAACTCATTGATAAACTAAAGATTGCTTCGTCCCGAGCACCTAAGATGTTAGGTGCTCGGTCCTCGCAATGACGTTGTTATTTTTGTCACCAGCGAGCGTCAGCGAAGCAATCTCTTGTTTATCATAAAGTTGCACGCTTGAAATATTTTTTGTTGTGCAACATCCTTGATTCTTCTGTATCTTGTCCGCCTACAAGCAAAACAGACGGACACAGCATGTATCATTATTATAATTAGTTGCCACTTTTTCAACACGTGTAATAATATTGTACACATTCTAACTTTGAACAATAAAGCTTGAACTGTTCACAGGCAATATATTACTCAAATGCTTTGTTACACGTGTTCAGTGGCAACTAATTAATAATATTTAATTTATACCAGTATTACTATAAAAATTCCACCAGTTTTTTAATAATTTATATAAAAAACTCAGAGATGAAACTTATAATATTACTTTATATTTCATGATTTTCATAAATAGCGCATTCTTCTTAACTTTTTGCTATAAAACTAATTAAATAACTATAAAGTTATTATTAATAATTAGTTCTCACTTTTTCAGTGAGAACTAATTATATTATGAATTACAATCTTACATATTTCAATAATTTTCAAATTTTAAAAAAGTTTTTTGGCAAAACCAAGAATATCTTCAATTATAACATATAATCCGGGCACAAGAATTAGTATGATAAAAGTGGAAAAAAGAATACCAAAGCCGAGGGAAATGGCCATAGGGATAAGAAATTTCGCCTGCCTTGAAGTTTCAAATATCATTGGCATAAGTCCAAAAAATGTTGTTAGAGTTGTTAAAAGAATCGGTCTAAATCTTTTTAAACCTGCCTGATATATGGCATCATGAAATGTCTCACCTTCCTCTCTTCTTTTTCTGTTTGCAAAATCTATCAATACAAGGGAATCATTTACCACAACTCCAGAAAGGGCAACTATCCCAAACATACTCACAAGATTCAAGCTATAACCAAGCAACATATGACCTATAATTGCACCGATAATACCAAAAGGGATTGCCACCATGATTATAATAGGTTGAAAATAACTTTTAAATGGTATGGCAAGCATTACATAAATTGCCATTACTGCGATTAACAACCCTTTAAAAAGGGCTGACATACTTTTTCTCAACTCCGATTGTTTCCCTTCAAAACTGAAATTTAAACCCGGATATTTTGCTTTCAACTTCGGCAAAAATTCAGCTTTTAAAGCGGCAACTATTTTAGTAGTTTCCTTTTCAGGTGTCACATTTGCCGTTACATTTACTATTCTCCTGAAATTCCTTCTTTCTATTGTGGTATATGATCTACCACGATCAATATTTACTACTTCCTTCAAAGGAATTTTCGTACCATCTGTTAAAGTCAATATAAAAGTATCAAAAAAATGCTCGAAACTACGCTCTTCATCCGTTAATCGTACCATAATTTTTACTTCGTTGTTTCCTCTTAAAAATCTTTTAGCTTCAGCTCCGTAATATGCATTTCTAAGCTGTCTTCCGATAAAATCTGATGTTAACCCCAAAGCTTTACCTTTCTCATTTATAGTCAAATTAAATTGAATTTTTCCTTCGGTAAAACCATCATCAATGTCAGAAACATTTGAAAAAGTGGCAAGGTAGTCCGCCAATTCACTACTTGCTTTTCGAAGAGTAGGGATATCTCTATGTTGAAGTTCCACTGTAAGGGACGAACCGTGCCCCGGACCGCCAAAATCAGAATAAAACTTGATTGTCTTAATACCTGCTAAACCTTCTGACAACTTTCTCCATTTGCGTGTAAATTCCATAGTACTTATAGGTCTGACTTCAGGATCCGTCAAATAAACCTGTATCCATCCTGAGTTTTTGTTAATATTTGTCAAAATCCCCTGAGCAAGCTTCTCTTTACCATTTTGATCGATTATCTTCTTTGCATTTTCTACAAGTTTTTCTGCAACACTTAAAGTATCAAATACAGAACTTTCCACAGGCAAAACAAATTTTACATAGGCAAAATCAGATTCCACTTTTGGAAAAAAGACTATCCCCACCCTACCACTTCTCACATAAGTTACAGCAAGAAGTAATACCATTATAGCAAGAGTAAAGGTTACGTACCTAAACTTAATGGCAAATTTCAAAACCGGACCGTAAATAGAGTGAATAAATTTTAGAATATAAAGACTTATTTTCTGCTGAACAAAAGTTATATATTTAAGAAACCTAAAAGGCTTATCTTTTTGATGTCCAATATGTGACGGTAAAATTAATAAACTTTCTAACAGAGATATAGTAAATACGGAAATAACAATTACAGGAATTATCCTGAATATTTTGCCCAAAACTCCAGGTACGAAATACATGGGCAAAAAAGCTACCATATTGGTAAGCACGCTGAAAATTACCGGAACCGCCACTTCCTTTGTACCAAAATAAGCGGCTTCTTTAAACGGTTTCCCTTCCTGATGATGCCTGTAAACATTTTCTCCCACCACAATAGCATCATCAACCACTATCCCAAGACAAATGATAAAAGCAAAAAGTGAAATCATATTGATGGAAACATCCATGTGCGGAAACAGAAGCATGGAACCAAGGAAAGAAATAGGGATCCCAAGCATTACCCAGAATGCCAATCTTATTTCGAGAAAAATGGCAAGAAGAGCAAACACAAGAATTAATCCTAATTTAGCGTTTTTCAATAACAGTTCTATCCTTTGTTTAAAAATCAGTGATCTGTCATTGACATAATCCACATAAAGCCCTTCGGGCAGCTCTGCTTTAAGCTGTGTTATAAATTTTTTCACCTCATTAGCAATTTCTATCGGTTTTTGGTCTCCCACTCTGTAAACCCTGATACCGATAGCAGGCATATCATTATATTTGAGATATGCGTCAGTATCTTCAAAACTATCTTTTATGACAGCAATATCACCGAGAGTGATGACTCTGCCATAATCAGTCTTTATGATTGGAATATCTGCTATCTCTTTGCCGTAATCTCTGCGCTCATTTAGCCTGATTAGAATATCTCCACCAGAAGTTTTTATCCTACCCGCAGGAATTTCCTGGTTATATTCTCTAATTTTTCCGGCTATTTCAGACAATGTAAGATTATACTTTTTTAATGTATCCTCAGAAACATCAATGGAAATTTCATAAGGCCTTTCTCCAAGAAGCTCCACATAACTAATCTGCTTGCTTTGTAAAAGCCTATCTTTTATCATCTCTGCTGTTTCACGCAGAACATGGTTATTTTGATTTCCAAAAAGTATTAAAGTTATTGCCTCTCTTCTGCTTGAGGGTATATAAACTTTAGGCTCTTCTGCCTCTTGTGGAAATGATGTGATTCTATCTATTTCACTTTTTACATCTTGGTACAGCTGGTTTAAATCTGCATCGTTAGTTGCTTCTATAACTACAGTGCCAACCCCTTCGTTGGCGGTGGAAGTAATCTTATCTATGCCATCAAGACCGTTCACAGCTTCTTCTATGGGCAGAATCACCCCTCGCTCAATCTCTTCCGGGCTTGCTCCGGGATATGCTACCTGCACAATTACCTGATCCACCGTAAATTCAGGAAAGACTTCCTGTTTTATCTGAGTACTCCAGTATAAACCGCCAACGATAAGAAAAAGCATTAAAATATTAGCTGCAACAGGATTTTCGATAAACCAGGCAATGGGACCTTTTTTGGTAAAATTATTCACTTTCCTTACCCACTTCTTTTAATGGCATATTTTCAACTGGGGCAGCTATATTGGAAACTATTATTTTATCATTTTCACTCAAATCATAAGTAAATACATAATCTTTGTTTTTAAAAACCACATCTATCTTTTTTATAAGCAGTTTTCCATCTTTATTTATCCATACTATATTGTTCTCTTTTAATGCAGTTCTTGGAAACATTAATATTTTAGGTAAAGTTTTACCGAATATTTCCACATTGGCATAATTATGAATCATTACTGGCGACAATTTTTCTAGCTCAGGCTTAATTGAAATAATTGCTTTTACCATCAATCCTTTCTCATCCACTGCTTTTTCTATGCTCTTAATTTTGCCATTTATAACAGTACCATCATCAAAAATTATTTTTGCAAAATTTACGACTTTTAAATCCAGCCATTTTAGCTCCGAGATCGGAAAAAGGGCGATTAGGTAAAACTCATCCGCATAAATTAAGTCAGCAATTTTTGTCCCCTGCGTCACATAACTACCTTCATCAACATATTTTTTTAAAACAAACGCATTGAAAGGGGACCTGATTTTCGTACGTTCTAATTTTAGCTTAGCAAGCTCAAGATCAGCTTTTGCAATTTCAATATTTTCTTTCAATTTGTTGATGTAAGGTTTTCTAAGGATTAAATAAAGAGACTCATTATCGATATTTTTTATGATATTTTTAGCAGCTTTTAGCTCTTTTTCAGCCGATTTTTGTTTGCCAAGCTCGATTTTTAAATCTTCATACAGAGCATTCAAATTTGCTTCTTTTATCTTTAAGTTTAGCAGATAGTCCCTATCATCTATTTTAGCAATTAATTCATTTGCTTTTAAATAGTTTCCTTCCAACAATTTGTCATTTATATATTTAATCTTTCCGCTTACTTCCGGATAAATCGTCACACTTTTTGCAGGATAAATATTGCCAAAGGAATAAATTATATAATTTGTATCCACAATCCTACCTTTAACAGTCTCCACGTAAGTAACCATTTTTTTAGGTTTTTTCCTGGAAATCTTTTTCCTTGTTTTCATCAGATATTTCGACACCGATAACCCTGCATATATAATCAAAACGATAACAATTAAGGAAATTAAACGCTGCAACCACGTCTTTTTGTGGTAACCGTTGTTATTTTTCATTTTTTCCTCTCTTTAATGTTAAACAGTTTTTCATAATATTTACCGCCAGCAGCTTTATATAGACTTATAAGATTTAAAAAATAGTTTAATCTGGCTTCTTCATAATTTTTTTGATAACCCAACAGCGATATTTTTGTACTCAATATAGATATAGAGTTAGTTTTCCCTGCTAAATAGTCATTTTCAATATTCTT
Organism: Deferribacter autotrophicus; assembly: GCF_008362905.1. Classification (NCBI taxonomy): domain Bacteria; kingdom Pseudomonadati; phylum Deferribacterota; class Deferribacteres; order Deferribacterales; family Deferribacteraceae; genus Deferribacter; species Deferribacter autotrophicus. The sequence continues at coordinate 319,909 of NZ_VFJB01000003.1, read as the reverse complement.
TAATTTCTTTTTCTCACTTTCAATCTGCTCTGAAATCATATTCAAAATTTCTTTACTTTTTCTAAGGTTAATAAATGCATCCTCGACCTCTTTTATTGCAGTGTAAACCGTATTTTTATAATTTAAAAATGCCTCATCCTTTTGAATTTTTGCTATCTCCACGGTTAAAGCTCTTTTTCTATAATCAATAAGTGGATATGCAAGATTTGCTGCAAGGTTAAAAAGCCAGTTATCAAAAATTGTAGAAATTTTATTCGAATTATAATTAAAGTTTGCTGAAAGGGTTAATTTGGGAAGTCTATCCGCTTTTGCCAGCTTTATATTCGAATAAGCCTCAAAAAGCTTAATTTGTGCGGTTTTTACATCAGGACGGTTATTCAAAAGATCAGCAGGAATTCCTATATCAAGTAAAGGTGGTATTTTTGGTAGAGAACTGCTCTTTATTCTAAGATCTTCAGCGCTACTTTTACCTACAAGCAATTTCAACTGATTTAACGAAATATTTTCTTCCGCATCAAGCTGAACAAGTTCATTTCTATAATTGATAAGCTGTTGATTTGTGGAAATATAATCATTTAATGTTGCCAGATTATTAACATAATTTGCCTTTAAAACATTTAGTTTTTGTTCGGTGAAAAGGATTTGTTCCTTCAAAATTTTTCTTCTTTCCCTAATTGACAATATATTAAGCCAGTTTTTAGCTACCTCTGAAGAAACCGTTATGGTGGCAGTATCAAAAGCTGCAAGTTGCTCAAGTTTATTCAACTCTGTAATTTTTATCCCTTCCCTGATTTTTCCCCATAAATCTATTTCATATGAAGTATTAAGCCCTAGACTGTATTGATTGGTAGTGATTGTAGGAAATCCTTTTTGTTTTGTTTTAGTTCTTGAATAATCTGCCGTCAAATTAATATGCGGAAAAAGTGTTGTTCTATCCTTTTTGTATTGCAAATCAGCCTCTTTAATTTTCAAAAGTGCTGTTTGCATATTAAAATTATCCTTTATTGCCAGATTGATAAGGTTTTCAAGCTCCTTGCTGTTAAAACTTTTCCACCAGTCATATTTATGTTTTTCAGAAGATGTTATTCTATTGCTAAACTCTTTTTGTGCCAATACCTGTATATCGTTTGTTTCGTTTTTTGAGGCACATCCAATCATTATCAAGATGATAAATAACAATGTTAAATATCTGGACATTCCACATCCTTATAGTTTTTCAATGCAGCCATACTGAATTTATAAATGTGATTTGTCAAAAATGAAATAAGTTCATTTTTACTTTTATTTTCAAGAGCTTCTTTCTTTGCTACCGGACTAAAATTCAAAAATAGACACTGGCTAATTATGCTGTAAACCAGCGGATGATACATTTCATTTTCTACGTTTATAATCTCTTTTAAAATAGAAATAATAATTGTGCGAAACTCATCTTTAATGTTCGAAATAATATCATCGCATATGCCTGTGGGACTAGTAATTTCATGTAGAAAAATTTTGGGCATATAAGAGGCTTCACTATCACTGTAATTCCTAATCAAGACTGTTTTTATAAAATTATAAAGCTTTTTTTCAGGTGGTAAATCCTGAGAAATGATTTTTTTCAATGGTGCTTGTTTTTCACTTAGTTGATATGCAAACAGTAATGAATTTCTATATAAATTATCCTTTGATTGAAAATAATAATTTACCGATGCGATATTTACTTTTGCTAACTTGCATATTTCAGCAATAGTGGTCTTCTTATAACCTTTCTCCGCAAAAAGCCTACAGGCAATACCAAGAATTACCTCTTTAGTATCCTTCAAAACATCCTCTTAAATAATTATTTCAAATAAATATTTAAAATAATTATTTAATGATGTCAAGGATGTTCAAAACTGGAGTCACCCCATTTTTCGAAGATTGTTTTGTTATGTCACCAGCGATGGCTTTTAGGCCCGAAGCAATCTTTCTTTATTGATGTCTTGCCCTTTCGTGCAAGAGATTGCTTCGCTGACGCTCGCAATGACGGAAATCATAGCGTCACCAGCAAGGAGCGGATGCGACGAAGCAATCCCACCGCTACGTCATCGCGAGGAACAAAATGACGAAGCGATCTCTCTTATTTATGTCATTGCGAGGGCTTTTAGGCCCGAAGCAATCTTTCTTTATTGATGTTTTACCCTTTCGTGCAAGAGATTGCTTCGCTAACACTCGCAATGACAGGTTTGTTGTCGTCACTAGTGAGGAGCGAAAACGACGAAACAATATAGCTGAGATTAAAATGTTTAATAGGAGTTGCCACCTTTTCAGTGGCAACTAATTCTACTGCTTACAAAAAATTGGGTGACTCCAGTTTAATCTATTATATTTGCCAATCTATTTTTGATTATCTCTTTTGCTTCTCTCACGATATTTTCTATCAATTCTTTTACTGTAGGTACATCGTTAATAAGTCCCACAACCTGACCGCAGGCAAAAAGAGCATCATCAACATTGCCAGTTTTGATAGCCTCAAGCCCCCTCAATCCACTTAAAAGCGGTGCTAGCTTTTGTAGGGTTGCACCATTATTTTCCATTTCAAGAATTTTTTCAGCATGCTTATTTCTAAGAACTCTTATAGTATTTCTGAGGCTTCTTTCCACAAGCATGGTATCAGTTTCTTTAGCTTCAATTAGCCTTTTCTTTATATTTTCATGTACAGGTGCTTCTTTTGTTGCAACAAAGCGAGTACCCATATTCACCCCTTCAGCTCCAAGAGCAAGGGCCGCCACAAAACCTCTTGCATCACCAAAACCACCTGAAGCAATTACTGGAATATCAAGCTCATCAACTGCTCTTGGTATTAAAATCAAACTAGTTACGTCATCCTCACCAGGATGACCAGCACACTCAAAACCATCGATACTTACAAAATCACAACCTATTTTTTGAGCTTTCAAAGCATGCCTAACCGAAGTACATTTATGAATTACCGTAATATTATTGTTTTTAAGTTTTTCCATATACGGCTCGGGATTTCTACCTGCCGTTTCAATAATTTTAATCCCTTTATCTACAATCACATCTATATAAGCATCGTAGTTTACAGGTCTGAGCGTAGGTAAAAAGGTAAGGTTTACTCCAAAAGGTTTGTCTGTGAGTTTCTTTGCTTTATCTATTTCTTCTGCCAACTTTTCAGGTGTATCGAAAGAAAGGGCCGTTATAATACCAAGCCCCCCGGCCTCCGAAACTGCAGCCGCAAGCTCAGCCCTTGATATCCACATCATACCACCCTGAATGATGGGATACTTTATACCTAAACGTTCTGTCAATTTTGTTTTAAACATTTCATCCTCCTATTTATATAGTCATTCTGAGGACTGAACACCTCATTTAAATTTTATTGCTTGTTGATACTTCCAACAACTAGCCCAACACAACTTCATCCAAACCTTACACAGAGGTGTTCAGGACGAAGAATCTATTTTAGATACTTCTCCACCCATGTACAGATCAGAATGACTAAAAATAGCATTTATTTGCAAGCTTTTAGAAACTTTTGTAATAAATCCGGGCTATTCGTTTTCAACTCGCCAGAAAAAATTTCTTTCATCCCCGGCTTGTAATTCTCATACCAGATCTTCTTAAATAGCTCTGAACTAATTTTGCAAACACAATCAGCATTATCTACAACTTTACCGTCTTCAATTTCAAGGACATCAGGTTTTGCAAAAACAGTCTTTTTCACTGTATCATCTACTACAAAGTAATAGACATATTCTTTTTCCATCCCCTTGTAATTCTGTTTCGCTTCTTCCAGTATCTTTTCCATAATTCCCCCACTAATATTAATTTTGAATGTTAAATGTTAAACGATAAATGATAAAAACAGTGAAAAAGTTAGCGCCTTAGGAGGCGCTAACTTAGTTACCCTTTTATTGTTTTGATTTTTTCTGCCAATGCAGGAACAAACTGCATTACATCGGCAACAACAAGCACATCAGCCACTTCACCAATTGGCGCATCCTTATCGGTATTTATTGCAACAACAAATTCAGACTTTTTCATCCCTGCAAGATGCTGAATAGCACCGGAAATACCACAAGCAACATAAAGCTTTGGTGCAACTGTTTGCCCTGTGGTTCCAACCTGTCTTGAGTGATCAACCCAACCAGCATCAACTACAGGCCTACTTGCACCAAGCTCACCACCAAAAGCTTTTGCAAGCTCTTCTATTACAGGAATATTATCTGGCTTGCCCACTCCTCTACCAGCACTCACTATAATTTCTGCCTTTGTCAAATCAACTGTTTTTGCTTCAGCCTCTTCATACCCTACAAATTCGATAGCTGATTCTGCATCAAGAGAAATTTCCTCAACTTCTGGCTCACCATTTGGCTCAGCTGGAGGAAAAGCACCGGCCTGAATTGTTATTACCCCTTTATCAGTGGCAGGCTTTACAAATCTTCTCAACTTTGCATTGCAGCTTGGTACCACAAACTGTCCATCAACAACCTCTATCACTTCTGATACTTGACCTATTTTCAATGCTGCAGCTATTCTCGGAGCCAAATCCCATCCGTAAGAAGAGTGAACAAATACGATATAATCAGGGTTTTCTTTCTCTACCACTTGTAAAATAAGTTTTTTATGAACATCAGGATTAAATTCACCATGTTTTTCTGCATCAGCAAAATAAAGTTTCCCAGCAACCTTTGGTAAATTATCTTTGTATCCAACAGCAAACCAAATCTTCTCTGCACCCAGTTTATCTGCAAATGTTGCCAATTCGTATGTAGTCTCAAGAAGTTGTTTTTCTCTATATTCTGCAACTAACAATACTTTCATTTCATCCCTCCCTTATAACACTGATGTCTTTTCTTTTAAAATTTGAACTGTTTTTTCAACAAGATCAGCAATATCACCTTCAAGTATAAGAGCTCCACCTTTTTTCTCAGGATAGTCAACCTTAACAGTTTCAACAAGATTGCTCTCCTTTAAAAATTCAGAAATATCATGTGTAAGTAACTCTTTTCTTTTTGCTTTCATAATATTTGGCAATGTTGGATATCTTGGTTCGTTTAAACCAAGTTGGCATGTGAAAAGTGCGGGAAGTTTTACTTTTACAACTGCCTTTTTACCACCTTCAAGCTCTCTTTTCACAGTAACTACACCATCAGCATACTCAAAACCAACAATGGTAGTAACGGCAGGGATTCCAAGCATTTCGGCTAATAATACACCAAACTGACCGCTTCCTCTATCTTGAGACTGCATACCTGTAAAGATAATATCAAACCCTTTGTCTTTTGCAAATTCATAAACTGCTTGAGCTTTCTGATAAGGATCTTTCTTATATTCTTCATCATCTTTCAGATGAACACCTCTATCACATCCCATTGCAAGTGCCTTTTTAATAGCCTCTTTTACCCTTTCAGGTCCAATGGAAAGTACTGTAATATCAGCATCTCCTACCTGCTCTTTCAATCTTACAGCCTGTTCCACAGCATATTCATCATATTCATTCATACGGTATGCAAGGTCTGTCTCGTCATACCATGTCCCTTCACTATTTACCTTAAACTTTGATTCCATATCAGGAACCTGTTTAATACAAACAAGAATTTTCATCCTTACCTCCTTCTATTTACTGATATTATTCCCAAATTTACTAACTACCTTTCATAATTACAGAACAAAAACATTTTTCGGGTTCAGGTTTCCAAAAAATCGCCATGGACGGCGATTTTTGAGAAACCTGCCTCGCAGTGGCACTGGACGTACCACGAAAATGAGAAAAATGTTTTTGTTCTGTGTTTTTTATTTATTTCTTTAATAATATACATTTAAACAGCACTAACTTTTAATTATTCTTGATTTTCCAATCTTTCTACTAATATCTCAGCCAAATCTTTTGCTTTTATCTTTTCATCAAGCTCAGCCATTTTTAATCCATCCTCAAACATAGTAAGACAGAAAGGACAGTTTGATACCAGCATATCTGCTCCAGTCTCTTCAGCCATCTTAACCCTTTTTACACTTATCTTTTCACCAATATTCTCTTCAGCAATTATTCTACCGCCACCGGCACCACAGCAGAAACTCTCATATCTGTTCTTGCTCATCTCTTTTACATTAGCACCAGCTACCTTTAATACATCCCTTGGCTCTTCAAAAATATCCATGTATCTTCCGATGTAGCATGAATCATGATAAGTACACTCAAAAGGCAACTCTTTTATCTGTAACTTTCTATCATTGATAAGTTTCCATAAAAATGTGGTATAGTGCTCCACTTCTATATCAAATCCCAAATCTTTATAATCTCTAGCCAGTGTATTAAAACAGTGAGGACAGGTCGTCACAACCTTCTTCACATTGTAACCTTTAATCACCTCAATATTTTCCATAGCAACCATTTGGTAAAGATACTCATTACCCATCTTTCTTACAGGCTCACCACAGCATTTTTCCTCTTTGCCAAGAATTCCTACTTTGACACCGGCAGCATTACAAAGTTTAATAAAACTCTTTGCCACTTGTTGATTCCTCTTGTCAAAAGAAGCATAGCAACCCACAAAATAAAGAATATCCACATCACTATCTTCACTCATAATTTTCACATCAAGGTCTTTAGCCCAATCCCCTCTTGTGGCAAAACCCATACCCATTGGATTACCGTTAACTTCTACATTGTCCATTGCCATCATTACTTCTTCACCAGGGAATTCCCCTTCCATCAGCACAAGATTTCTTCTCATTTCTAAAATCTTATTAACATGCTCATTGTTTGCAGGGCATATTTCTTGACATGCTCTACAAGTGGTACATGCCCAAATAACATCTTTTGTAACCTTTTCAATCACATTGGTTTCAGCTCCGCTACCAGCGGCTTCACCTATATCCAAGATGAGTTTCATAGGACTTAATGGTTTATCAGTATTGTAAGCCGGACATCTATCCTGACACCTTTTACATCTTGTACAAGCATCGGCATCAAAAATATCCTTCCATGTAAACTCATTAACTTTGCTAACACCGAAACTTTCAGCTTCTTCATTTTCAATATCAATGGTATCGATACTCCCCTTTTGTCTTAAATCTGTGAAAAAATAATTGGCAGATGTGGTAAAAATATGCCTAAACTTTATAAACGGAATTGACGCTATAAAACCGAAAGCAAGAAATAGATGTACCCACCATAATCCTTTATGAAGGGCAAGAAGGGATGATTCACTCATCCCTCTCAATATATTTGCAACAAAAAAACCTACAGGGGACCAATACGCTAGGGAAATATTATTTTTCAATTCTGTGGCAGCCATTCTGGCACCTTCTACAAAAAACCCTGTTACCAAAATGGCAAAAAGAAGCCCGTGCATAATATAATCATCTTTGACCGTTTCAAGCCCTTCAGGTTTAACAAAAAATCTTCTGATAAAAAATCCAATCATCATCAATATGGCAACAAGTCCTGCAATATCGAGAGTAATAGAAAACAGTTTATAAAAAAGACCTTTTAAGAATTTGACACCGAAAAGAGGATGTAAAATATCCGCCTGTAAAAATACAAGTGTAGTACCTATGGTTAAAATTAAAAAACCCCAGAAAAAAAGTGCATGGGCAGTACCTGGACCTGCCACTCTCAATACTTTTGTTTGCCCAAGTACATTTGTAAGTAATAACCTAACTCTTTCGTCTCTATTATCAAAACGATTCAATGGTTTTCCTATCTTATAAATTTCCAAACGCTTTTTAAAACCGTATACAAGAATCCCTATGGCAATAATCGCAAATAAATACATCGGTATAAGTACACCGTGTCCCACATTCCAATAAATTTCTCTTGTCGCTTCCATCACCATATCACCTCTTTGCCTTGATTATTCTATGTTTTTCTCCATTTTTAGGTCTTGAAATAGATTGCTTCTCCGCCCATGCTTACCTGACAACGGGCTAAGGCGGACGAAGCAATCCATTTTGAAACCCCAAACCACACTTACTTCAACAACATCTTTGAAATTACAATCCTCTGAACTTCGTTTGTCCCTTCATAAATTTCAGTGATTTTTGCATCTCTAAACATTCTTTCAATTTCATATTCACAAATATATCCGTATCCACCATGAATTTGGATAGCCTCTTTTGTCACATAAGTTGCTGTTTCAGAGGCATACATCTTTGCCATTGCCGATTCAATGGCGTTGGTTTTTTTCATATCTTTGAGCCATGCCGCCTTGTAAGTTATAAGTTTGCTTGCTTCTATTCTTGTTGCCATATCTGCAAGCTTAAACTGTATTGCTTGAAAAGCTGCAAGAGGTTTGCCAAACTGTTTTCTTTCCTGAACATAAGCAATACACCTTTCAAAAGCACCTTCAGCTATACCTAACGCCTGTGCAGCAATACCGATTCTACCACCGTTCAATGTCTCCATTGCAATTTTGAAGCCATCCCCCTCTTTACCAAGAAGATTTTCCTTTGGTATTTTTACATTATCAAGAGCAAACGCGGTGGTATAACTTCCTCTAATCCCAAGCTTTTCTTCATTTTTCAGAATTTCAACACCTTCACTGGTCAAGTCAATAATAAAAGCTGATAAACCTTTATGTTTTAATTCCTTATCCTTTGTTGCAAAAAGTACACCAATACCTCTAAAAGCACCATTTGTAATAAAAATCTTAGAGCCATTAATTACATAATAATCACCTTCTTCCCTGTAAGTAGTGGAAATATTTGCAACATCGCTACCAGCTTCCGGCTCAGTGAGCAGTATACATCCTATTTTTTCACCAGTAGTAAGGGGTGGTAAATACTTTTTCTTTTGCTCCTCTGTCCCAAATTGCAAAATAGGATCACATGCCAAAGATGTATGGGCAGAAATCATAACCCCCGTAGAAGCACATGCTTTAGATACCTCTTCTACAGTCATAATGTATGAAAAATAATCAAGGCCAGCTCCACCATACTCCTCCGGAATATAGGTGCCAAGAAAACCCATCTCTGCAATCTTTTTCACAAGATCTGCTGGTATCTCATGGTTTTTATCAATATCTGCAGCAATCGGTTTTATCTCATTGTTTACAAAATCCCGCAAAGTGTCCTGCAATACCTTGTGGTCTTGAGTTAATTCAAAATTCATGATCATTCCTCCCTAATTTTATTTTCCTTTAAATTTCGCTTTTCTTTTTTCTACAAATGCACTCATCCCCTCTTTTTGATCCTCAGTGTTAAACAACAGTCCAAAAAGAGTGCTTTCATAATCTAAAGCTTCGGATAAATTCATATTTACACCGGTTAAGATAGCACTCTTTGCAAAAGCCACCCCTTTAGGGGAATTTGAAGCAATCTTTTTAGCTGTTTCAAAAGCCCTATCCATTAAAGATTCTTTATCCTTTAATACTTCACAAACCACATTTATCTCTTTTGCTCTTACCGCAGAAATCATCTGACCTGTAAAAATGAGTTCATTGGCAATCTTTTCGCCACAAATCCTTACAAGATTCTGAGTCCCCCCAAAACCCGGCATAATTCCAAGTGTTACCTCAGGGAATCCTAACTTTGCATTTTCTGATGCATAAATTATATCGCAGGCTAAAGCCAATTCAAAACCACCACCAAGGGCATAACCATTTACAGCAGCTATAACAGGCTTCTTCATTTTTCTAATGAATCTGATAATACTGTGCCCTTTTTTAGCAAACTCAGCAGCTGCAATAGCATCCATACCCAGCATCTCTTTTATATCAGCACCTGCCACAAAAGCTTTTTCACCATCACCAGTTATTATCACACACTTTACATCATCATTATTTTCAATCTCATAAAGAGCACATTCTAGCTCACTCAACACTTCACTATTCAACGCATTAAGTGCCTTAGGTCTGTTCACAGTTAAAAGAGCTATGTTGTCTTCTATCTTTAATACAATATTTTTATACTCCATAATTACCTCCCAGATTTATTGATAATCATAAAAACCTTTACCTACTTTTCTCCCCAAATATCCAGCTCTAACCATATTTACAAGTAATGGACAAGGTCTGTATTTGTCATACTTGAATTCATTGTAGAGCACTTCCATAATTGCCAGAACGGTATCAAGCCCTATAAAATCTGCTAATTCAAAGGGCCCCATTGGTTGGTTTGTACCAAGCTTCATTGCTTTATCTATATCTTGGATAGATGCCACACCTTCAAAATGTGCAAAAATTGCCTCATTTATCATTGGTATCAAAATTCTGTTAACGATAAAGCCAGCATAGTCAGAAGCTATGGCAGTTTCTTTCCCTAGACTTCTAGCAAGCTCCACAGTCTTTTCAAAAGTCTCATCACTTGTGGCAAGCCCTCTAATAATCTCAACCAATTTCATTACAGGCACAGGATTCATAAAGTGCATCCCAATAACTTTATCTGGTCTGTTAGTCACAGCAGCTATCTTTGTAATTGATATTGATGACGTATTAGTTGCGAGAATAGCTTCAGGCTTTGCCAGATTATCCAGTTTTCTAAAAAGCTCAAATTTTATATCTTCATTCTCAGTAGCAGCCTCTATAAAAAAATCAGCATCTTCCAGTAACTCAAGCTGATTTACTGTTTCAATGTTTGATAAGAATTCTTCAATCCTTGATTCCTCAAAAAGCCCTTTTTTAGCCTGTCTTTCCATATTTTTCCTAATAACCAGAAAAGCTCTTTCAAGCTGAGATTGACTTATATCATAAAGGCCTACTTTAAATCCATGCTGAGCTAAAACATGGGTTATGCCTGAACCCATCTGTCCTGCACCGATAACTGCCACCTTCATCTTACACCCTCTCAAAAATTGCACTTACAGCTTCACCACCACCTATGCAAAGAGTGGCAAGCCCGTATTTTGAACCTCTTCTATGCATCTCTTTTAAAAGGGTAACAGCTAGCCTACCACCACTTGCACCTACAGGATGCCCTATGGAAACTGCACCCCCGTTTACATTCACTTTTTCAAGAGGCAAATTTAAATTCTTCACAGCAAAAAGAACAACAGCAGCAAAGGCTTCATTTATCTCAAAAAGATCAATATCTTCAATTTTCAACCCAGCTTTTTCACAAACCTTTTTAATTGCACCCACCGGCGCCAGAGAAAACTCATCAGGATGAATACTGTTTGTGGCATAAGCTATAAGCTTGCCTATTGGCTTTAAATTGTACTTTTTAAGAGCATCTTCGCTTGCAAGAATTAAACATGCTGCACCATCATTAATCGTGGAAGCATTAGCTGCAGTAATCGTTCCATCTTTTGCAAAAACCGGTTTAAGCTGACGCAGCTTTTCAAATTTTACACGGAAAGGTTCTTCATCAGTATCTACAATCACTTCCCCTTTCTTTGTAACTTTTACAACAGGAACAATTTCATCCTTAAATATCCCTTCATTTATCGCTTTTTGAGAAAGTTTATATGATCTTTCTGCATAGTCGTCTTGTTCATCCCTTGTGAGGCCCTCTTTTTTGATAGTCTCCTCAGTCAACATCCCCATATGCCTGCCTGAATAAGGATCTAACAAAGCATCATAAATCATCAAATCCACAATCTCCCCATTCCCCATCCTGTAACCGTATCTTGCCTTATGAAGTGCATAGGGGCTCATAGACATACTCTCCATCCCACCTGCAATCACAATATCGGAATCTCCAACCATGACGGATTGTGCTCCGAGCATCAAAGACTTCAAACCGCTACCGCACACCTTATTTATTGTCATAGCATGCGCCTTGTCCGGAATGCCGGCATACCTCATCGCCTGTCTGGTAGGTGCCTGTCCAAATCCTCCCATCAAAACCTGGCCTAAAATTACTTCATCCACAGCATCTTTAGGAATACCTGTAACATCAAACAGTTTTTCAATAACAGTAGCAGCAAGCTTTGCAGGATGAACATCAGAAAGTGCCCCACCAAAAGAGCCAAAAGGCGTCCTCAACCCTTCTACCACATACACCTCTCTCATAACTCACCCCATTGTAATTTTACAATCTTATAACTATGTTTAACGTAAATGTCAAGTAATCTATAACGTTATCTTAAATATCTTGAACAAAAATTCAACCCTAGGTTATTACATGAAAATACTACTGTAACATTCAACTTTCAGTAAAGTTTATATACAATTTTTATCACTTGACATAACATAGTTTTAATTATAGTAATATTCTGTAATTAACGTAAAGGTGAAAGGCATGAAAATAAATAATGAAGAATTATTTCAAATTGGTGAAGTTGCTGAAATGCTTGGTATTACCACAAGAACAATTAGATACTATGAAGAAATAGGCCTCATGGATCCTCCCCAAAGACTCGAGGGGGGAATCAGAATTTACACAAAAGATGATATCAAAAGGTTGAAATTTATTTTAAAATTAAAAGAACTTGGAATCTCTTTAAAAGAAATGCAAGAACTTGCTCAAATTTATAAAATTC
>NZ_VFJB01000002.1 GCF_008362905.1 Deferribacter autotrophicus | reverse complement strand
TGCCTGTATCGCTGACATTCGGACAGTGATATCGTTTTTATTCGGACACCGTATCGGAAACATTCGGACACCATAGCGCTACTATTCGGACACCTTGAGTTAAGCGAAACTAACCTCTAAACTCCCCATAAAGTAAACAAAGGGGGAGTAAAAATGAAGAGGTTAGCTATGGCTATGGTAAAAGATGTTTTACGTTTAAGATTTCAAAATAAGTTATCGTATCGGGCAATTAGCCGTTCTTTAGGAGTTCCCAAATCAACGGTATTAGATTACTGTACACGTTTTCAAATAACGGGATTATCGATAGAAGAAGGGCTAAAGCTTTTGGATAATGAGCTTGAAGATAAGCTATTCCCAGAGCGTAAAGCAAAGTCAAGAAACAACCGTCCATTACCTGATTTTGCATACATAGCTGAAGAGATACGCAAAAAAGGTGTCACATGGTTACTATTATGGCAGGAATACAAAGAAAGACATCCGGAAGGTTACAACTATACTCAGTTTAAGAAATATTGCCAAGATTATATTCAAAGACTATCCCCTACAATGCGTCAGATATATTATGCTGGGGAGACGATGTTTGTTGATTATTCAGGATTAACGATGAATATGGTTGATGTAAGTACAGGAGAGGAGAAAGCAGTTCAAATATTTGTAGCAGTACTTGGAGCCTCGGGTGCGGTATTTGTTCATGCGACTCCTAATCAAAAGCAGTCTTCGTTTATATTGTCTCATACGTTGGCTTTTGAATATTTTGGAGGAGTTCCGAGACAAATAATTCCTGATAATTTAAAATCAGCAGTAATAAAGAATACTCGAGAAACCCTTGAATTGAATTCCAGCTATTTAGATATGGCAAGATATTACAATACAGTAATAATTCCAGCTAGACCTAACCATCCAAAGGATAAAGCGAAAGTGGAGCAGGCAGTTCAGGGGATACAGCGCTGGATATTAGCCAAATTGAGGAATAGGGTGTTTTACGGAGTAGAAGAGATAAATGCTGTTATAAAGCCTCTTATGGAGCAATACAATGAAAAAAAGATAAGGGGTATAGGTAAGAGTAGGTTTGAGCTGTTAGAGGAGTTAGAGCGTCAAGAATTGCTACCATTACCTAAGAAGCGTTACCAATATAGAGAGCACTTATTACGAACGGTTCATTTAGATTATCATGTGGAAGTTGCAGGTAATTATTATTCTGTTCCTTATCAATATATAAAATCAAAGGTTGATGTATGGTATTCCAACACTACCGTAGAAATATTTTTCAAAGGTAAATTAATAGCAGTTCATCCCAGGTTATTTATTAAAGGTCAAGCTTCTACTTTGGATGAACATATGCCACCTAACCACGTATTGAGTAAAGAAAGATGGAGTCCAAAAAGAATATTTTTTTGGGCATCTAAAATAGGCTTAAATACGACTAAGTTGATGAAAATGATAATGGAATCAAGGAATCACCCTGTAAATGCTTATAGAACCTGTATTGCGATATTAAAATTATCCGATGAATACTCTGCAAAGGAATTGGAATTAAGCTGTCAAAAAGCGATTTCAATAGGAGCGTTTACAGTAAAAAGCGTAAAAACTATCTTGAAGACCAAATCTTATCAGCAAAGACCGAAAAAAGATATCACCCCTTTAAATAAGCATGAGAATATAAGGGGTAAACAATACTACAAGGAAGAGAAGGAGGAAAAGTAATGGAACTTGATAATCTTTTATCACAATTAAGTTTAAAAGGGTTTAGTGCTGCACTTACCAAACAACAAGAAAACCCAGTTTACAACGAAATGCCCTTTGAAGAAAGATTAATTCAGTTACTTCAAGCCGAACTATCGGAAAGGCTGAATCGAAAGATTAAAAGAAACTTGGCTGCCGCAAAACTGAAAGAGAAGATGGCAAGGGTGGAAGATATCGATTACGGTATTCAACGGGGATTGAATAAAAGTATAATGACTTCTCTGATAGGAGGTGATTATTTGAGAAGAAAACAGAACATAATTATTACTGGGCCTACTGGTACGGGGAAGAGCTATATAGCTCAAGCACTGGCAAACAGAGCAATTCTTGATGGTTATACTGCGAGATATTACAGGGTTCCCAGATTAATGGAAGAATTAAAACTGGCAAGGTTAGAAGGTGATTATATAAAAATGCTTTCCCGTCTTGCAAGGTTTAATCTTCTCATTTTAGATGATTTTGGTATCAGTGCGTTTGAGGCTGATGAAGCTAATGATTTATTAGAAGTAATAGAGGATAGAGTTGGCGTGAATTCAACAATAGTTACTTCTCAATTACCAATTGATAACTGGTATGATTGTCTAAAGAATGCCACTGTGGCAGATGCAATACTTGACAGATTGGTACATAGCAGTCATAAGATAAAACTTAGCGGAGAAAGTGTTAGAAAACTGAAATCAGAGGAGAATATAGTTTAGTGATACTAAAAAATACCGTGAGGTTAGTTTTGCATAGAAGGGGTCTTAAAATTAGTGTCTAAAGTGTCCGAATGATAGCGATACGGGTGTCCGAATAAAGCGATACGGGCAGGAGCAAAAATTTAATTCAATAAGATACCCTTTAAAACATTTATTGTTCAAAAAATTGGGATGCTACCAGTAAAATTAAATTATATAATGAAAATATGAAAGGGGGAGAGTATGTGGAGGAAAGAAAATCTCGAGCAGTATTCTTTAAGTAAAAGCAAGGGGTTAATCTTAAAAACAATAGATCTTCATACTGCTGGTGAGCCATTAAGGGTTATTTATAAAGGTTTGCCGGAAATCGAAGCAAGTTCGGTCCTAGAGTTTAGAAGAAAATTTAAAGAAAAATATGACTTTATAAGAAGGGCTCTCATGTGGGAACCACGAGGGCATGCTGATATGTATGGATGTGTTTTACTGCCTCCATATAGGGAAGGTGTAGAATTTGGTGTAATATTTATGCACAATGAAGGATTTAGTACGATGTGTGGTCATGGCATACTTGCAGTAATAAAGCTTGCAGTTGAATGTGGTTTAGTCGAAAAAGAGGAACCACTAACAATTATTAATATTGATACTCCTGCAGGTATTGTAAAAGGATTTGCAGAAATTTCAGAGGGTGTATTGAAAAAAACATACTTTCAAAATGTTCCATCATTTCTTTATTTGGAAGATGGTAAAGTTAAAGTTGATGGAATTGGGGAAGTTGTTTTTGATATAGCATTTGGTGGGGCTTTTTATGCCTATGTGGATGCAAATAGTATAGGATTGAATTTGAATCAGGATAATATAAAACAGCTAATTGATTGGGGCATGAGGATTAAGAAAAAAATTATGGATAGTTATTCCATTGAGCATCCTCTCGAAAAAGATCTAAGTTTTTTGTATGGTGTTATTTTTACTGATGGTAAAACCGGTGTAGGGGAAGTAAGTAGAAATGTGTGCATTTTTGCTGATGGAGAAGTGGATAGGAGTCCTACAGGCACAGGAGTTAGCGGTAGACTTGCACTGCATTATGCTAAAAGGGAAATAAATAAAAATGATGAATTAATCATAGAAAGTGTTATTGGGACACGGTTTAAGTGTAGGATTGCTGATATTACAGTTTTTGGAGATTATGATGCAGTAATTCCTGAAGTAGAAGGGGATGCTTATATTGTAGGAAAATCTGAATTTATTATTGATGAAACTGATCCTTTAAAATATGGATTTTTTTTGAGGTAGGTTATGAGATATATTTCTGCAGATGAGATGAATAAGTTGGTAGATTACAAGGTGCTGATTGATCAGATGAAAGTAGCACTTAGTGCTTTAAGTCGAGGTAAAGTGATAGTTCCTCAGAGAATACACTTGGATAGTGGTAGATTTAAATCGACTTATCTTTTTATGCCCGTTTTATCTGAGGAGCTTAAAAAAGTTGCTTTTAAATATGTCGGGGTCTGCAGTGAAAATATTCAAAGAGGAATTCCCGCAATAAACGGTTTTGTAATGCTTGCAGATGCAGTAACAGGTATACCTGAAATGTTTTTTGATGGAGCGACTCTTACTGCCATTAGGACAGGGGCAGTGGGTGGAACTGCAATTGATTTGCTCAGTAGAGAAGACTCTAAAGTTATGGCAGTTTTTGGGACTGGCCCTCAAGCTGAGACTCAAATTTATGCTGCTTTAAGTGTAAGAGAGATTGAAAAAATTTATGTTTATTACAGAAGAAAAGAGAAAGGGGAGTTGTTTGTCAAAAAAATTGTTAATGAAGTAGATGTGGATGTTGAGTTAACAAACGATAAGTCAATGATTGAGAAAGCAGATATTATCATTGCTGCAACAAATTCTAAAATACCTTTATTTGATAGCAGTAATTTGAAATTTAGAGATGGTGTACATATTAATGCCATAGGTTCTTTTAAGCCAGATATGCAGGAAATTGATGAATATGTGTATGAGAAATTTGATGTTTTTGTGGATTCGAAAATAGGTTGTTCAAAGGAAAGTGGAGATATTATCAAAGCAATAAAAAAAGGTGTTATAAAGGAAACTGAAGTTAGAGAAATTGGTGAACTTATTGCAAAAGGGTTTGAATTTAATTTTTATAAAGCCAAAAATACTATTTTTAAATCTGTAGGCAATGCTGCATTTGATTTATATTCTTCGTTTTATTTCTACAATTTAATAGTTACAAAATAGAATCATTTTTTTTTAATAATTCATAATTTATATTACTAAAATATTTATTTTATAGAGGGATATTTCATAAAAAAACAATAGTTCAGTATATTAAAAAACTATCAAAATAATGTTCAGTTTTTTAGTTTTATAACAGCTTAATAATAAAGCGATTTTATTTTATGGAAAAGCAATTTATTTTTTAATGAAACTTGTTCATTATACTTGACAAAAAAGCTTTTTTAAATAATATGAGGAAAGCGGTTTTATCAAACGTAATTTTAAACTCAGGAGGTTGTTATGAGAAAGATTTTTTTATCGTTGTTTTTAGTTCTTGCTCTTGTAGTTAGCTCCTTTGCAGGTGGTACTATTAAGATTGGTGTTCAGGCGCCAATAACAGGTAAATTTGCCAGTGAGGGGCAGGGTATCGATAATGCAGTAAGACTTTGGGTTGAGCAAGTAAATGCAAAAGGTGGTTTGCTCGGTAAAAAGATCGAAGTTATTACATGTGATGATGAAGGAACAGCAGTTAAGGCTGCTATTTGTGCAAGAGAGCTTGTTAACAAAGGTGTTATTGCTGTAATCGGTTCTTACACATCTACTGCTACAGAAGCAGCTCAGGCTACTTATTTTAGAGCAGGTGTTCTTCAAACAAGCGATGGTACAAGTGATACTCTTGTTAAACATGGCTACTGGACATTTTTCAGAAATTCATCTCCAAACAGTGCAGAAGGTAAATTTACTGCGGATTTCTTTATGAATTTTAAAAAATATAAAAGAATTGCTACAATTTCAGATTATTCTACCTTTTCAGTTGATCTTGAAAAAGCTGTTGTAGATAATACAAAAAAGCTTGGTGGCAATGTTGTTTATAGAGGTAAAGTTAAATCAGGTGATCAAAACTTTACTCCTATTTTAACAAAAATTAAATCTTACAATCCTGATGTTATTTATTTCAGCGGTTATTACACAGATGGCGGTTTAATAAGAGCTCAGATGGTTCAGCTTGGTATTAAAGCTGATTTTGTGGGTGGTGACTCAAATGACAATAAAGAGTTTATTAAGCTTGCAGGTTCTGCAGCTACTGGAGCATATATAATTAATGTGCCACTTCCAGAGTATTTGCCTTACGATATTGCTAAAAAGTTCTTGGCTGATTACAGAGCAAAATATCATGAGGATCCACCAAGCATTTGGACATTGTTCAATGTAGATGGTTTAAGAGCAATCCTTCATGCAATTGAAGTACTTAAAACTACAGATACTAAAAAAATTGCTGACTACTTACATAATGAATTGAAAGATTTCCCTGGAATTACTGGTCCTATTACTTGGGATAAAAGAGGTGAAAGGATAACAAGTGCATATATGGCTTATGAAATTCAGCCAAATGGTGAATATAAAATAGTATATCCAACAAAGTAATTACAAGGGCGAAAGATGGAAATATTCTTTCAACAGTTGATAAATGGGCTAACAATCGGGAGCATTTATGCTCTCGTGGCCCTTGGTTATACAATGGTTTACGGTGTAATGAAATTAATAAACTTTGCTCATGGTGATCTTGTTGCTCTATCTGCTTACATTGGACTTGTGGTGATGATGCAATTAACTGGGGCGTCTGTACCTAATTATATTGTAATACCGATAGTATTTATTATTACAGCAATTGTCATTGCGATTATTGGGGTGATTTTAGAAAGAATTGCTTATAGACCTTTGAGGAGTGCACCAAGGCTTAGTGCCGTTGTGTCAGCATTGGGTGCAGGAATGGTAATTCAAAACGGTATTATGTTAATTTGGGGACCTAGACCCAAAATTTATCCTGCAGATGTTGTGCCGAATATTTACTGGAATATTGGTGGTGTTTCACTTGGATTGATGCAGCTAATTATATTAGTTTTATCTTTAGTTTTAATGGTAGTGTTGTATCTGTTTGTAAACAAAACGAAGATTGGTACTGCAATAAGAGCCAGCGCCATTGATCAACTTGCAGCTAAATTGATGGGGATTAATGTAAATAAAATTATTGTACTGATATTCATAATCGGTTCATCATTAGGTTCTGTGGGTGGTTTGTTTATTGGGATGTATTATAAAGGGATATATTTTAACATGGGATGGATTTACGGTTTAAATGCTTTTGTGGCGGCAATTATTGGTGGAATAGGTAATATCCCTGGCGCTATGCTAGGTGGTATGTTACTTGGTTTGTTTAATGCCTTTATTGCTGGTTATGTATCAAGTACTTGGGCTGATGCCTTTACTTACATTTTGCTCATCATAATCTTAATATTTAGGCCAACCGGTATTCTTGGAGAACGTGTTGCGGAGAAAGTGTAATGAACGATAAAAAGACATTAGTAGGATTTTTAGTATTTGTTGCTTTTTTGTTAATTTTTCCTTTTATAGCAAACTCAAGATGGCTTGCCGTTGGGACTACTTTTATAATTTATTCCATAGTTGCTCTCAGTCAGGATATTGTACTTGGAAGAGCCGGAATGTTTGATATGGGGCATGCTCTCTTTTTTGGATTGGGAGCATATTCTACTGCAATTTTAAATACTGTTTTTAATGTACCTGTTTTGTGGACAATTCCCGTAGCTATTGTTTTGCCACTGATTGTTGGTATTTTACTTGCTGCTCCAATCATTCACTTAAGAGGTGATTATCTTCTCGTTACTACAATTGGCTTCAATATAGTTTTTGAACAGGTACTTAAAAACAATCTTTTTGGTATAACTGGTGGACCTAACGGAATATTTGGGATTGGGGCACCTGAAATCTTTAGTTTTCAATTTTTTTCACAGCAATCAATTTACTTTCTATCCTTTTTTGTTTTGATGCTCACATTTTTCATTATCAGAAATCTTGAAACGAGTAAAATAGGTAGAGCTCTACATTACCTAAATGAAGATTCATTGGCGGCAGAATGTGTAGGTATAAATACGCGTTTTTACAGATTATATTCATTTGGTTTAGGTGCTGCTTTAGCAGGGCTTGCTGGAGTTTTGTTTGCTGTGCAATATGCTGCAGTTAGTCCTGAGGCATTTAGTTTTATTCAGTCCGTTCTGTTTTTTACAATTGTAATAGTGGGCGGACCATCATCAATTCCAGGTATTTTACTTGGAACCTTTGTAATGTTTGTATTACCAGAGATTTTTAGACAGTTCGCTACTGCAAGATATTTTGTATTTGGTATAGCAATGATTCTTACAATGATTTTGAGGCCAAGAGGGATTTGGCCAGCTAAATTTGGTAGAATTCCAAAATATATGGTGAAGGATTAAATTATGGCGTTGTTAGAGCTATCAAATGTAACAAAAATCTTTGGTGGACTTGTTGCTGTTGATGACCTTACTTTTAACGTAGAAAAAGGGCAGATTTTTGGTCTTATTGGACCAAATGGTGCAGGTAAAACAACTGTTTTTAACTGTATTACAGGAGTTTATAAACCAGAAAAAGGAGCTATCAGGTTCAATGGTAAAGATATAACTGGTTTAAAACCATATACAATAGCAAATATGGGTATTGTGAGAACATTTCAAACAATAAGATTGTTTGGAGAGATGAGTGTAGCTGAAAATATTATTTCAGGTAGACATAGTAAGAGTAAGCAAAAGTGGTATCACGGAATTTTTCATACACCCTTTTCTGCTAGAGATGAGAGAGAAAACTGGGAAAAAGTATGGGAATACATGGATCTGTTTGGTTTGACTGAATACGCAACTGTTTCGGCAACCAGTCTACCATATGGTATACAAAGAAAAGTGGAGATGGCAAGAGCCCTTGCCACTGAACCTGCCTTATTGATCCTTGATGAACCTGCTGCAGGTTTGAATGATAAGGAAACTTTGGAACTTGTGGATACCATATCTAAAATAAGAGATATGGGTGTGACTATTCTATTGATAGAGCATGATATGGACCTTGTGATGAGTGTTACTGATCAGATAGTGGTAATAAATTTTGGTAAAAAAATATCAGAAGGGACACCTGAGCAGGTTCAGAATGATCCGAAAGTTATTGAAGCATATTTAGGAAGCGATGAGGATGACGATGAGTAGTAAAGAATTGATGCTTAATATTAAAGATTTGAAAGTAAATTATGGAAATATAGAAGCTGTTAAGGGAATTTCATTAGAAGTATATAAAGGTGAAATCGTTACAATTATTGGGGCTAATGGAGCAGGTAAAACAACTACGCTTAGAACTATCAGTGGTTTGTTAAGGGCAAAATCAGGTAGTATCAAGTACAAAGGTATTGAGCTTACTAAGCTTGAGGCTCATGAAATTGTTAAATTAGGGATTTCTCAATCCCCTGAAGGGAGAAGAGTTTTCTCTACGTTAACTGTAGAAGAAAATCTTATTCTTGGTGCTTATACAAAAGAAAATGTTGATAGGGAAAAATTAAAATGGATTTATGAGTTATTTCCTAGGTTGGAAGAAAGGAAACAGCAGCTTGCAGGAACTCTTTCTGGTGGTGAACAACAGATGCTTGCTATTGGTAGGGCATTGATGTCCAAACCAGAGTTGTTGCTTTTAGATGAGCCAAGCCTTGGACTTGCACCTCTTTTAGTAAAGTCAATATTTAAAACGATTAAAGAGATTAGTGAGAGTGGAGTTACAGTTTTATTAGTAGAGCAGAATGCCAAAGCTGCATTGAAGCTTGCTGATAGGGGGTATGTGTTGGAAGTTGGAAAAATTGTTTTTAGTGGAACATCTCAAGAACTGCTGAATTCTGAAAAGATTCAAGAAGCTTATTTAGGAAAGAAGAAACATACCATATTGTAATCAGTTGCAAATAAAAATTAGGGGGCTTTTTGCCCCCTGTATCCTCGATATCAAAACTATCTGATGTCTTTGAATCAGCATAACATAGTTTTTGCATAATTATTTGGAAAATTGTCAAAATGTTTCAAAAAAATACAAAAAGATATTTTAGATGGGGCTTTTCATATTTTTTATGCGCTGTTTTTCACATTTGAGATAAGCTGATAATTTCTGATTACTCTGTTATAATAGAACTTTGGAACCTTTTTCTTTTTCCTGAGTCTGTAATTTAGATTTGATGGCCCTAGGTTATAGGCTATAATTGCATATTTTATGTTACCATTATATTTTTTTAAAAGATAAGCAAAATAACTCACTCCAATTTTTATGTTGGTAATTGGATCAAAAAGTTCTTTTTTATGAGAAATGTCAATGTCATCATTAAATTTTGAAATGTAATAAGCAGTATTTGGTAAGATTTGCATTAATCCAATAGCTCCTTTTCTTGAAATACTGCGGTGGTTAAATGAGCTTTCTGTAAGGATAAGGGAAAGCACAAGATAGGGGTCAATGTTATTTTTTGTGGATTCATCAACTATAGTATAAGCAATATCCATTGTAGAATATCTTACGTTTCCATTGGTAAAATATGTAAGGACATTGTTTATGTCTATTATCTGGTTATACTTACTAATTAAATATCTTGTATCTTCTTTTTCATTTATAAGGGTTGTTATTTTATTTTCGATTTTGTTAATGTAAATTTCTTGTTTGTTAATTATATCAAATAGATAAGCAGAGATCGAGTTAATATATAAACTAAAAGTTAATAATGTAAAGAAAAGAACTTTCAAAAAGCTATTCATAAGGTGTAAATTATGTTTGATTGTCATTGTTAACCTTGAAAAACCCTTAAAAATTTTATATTGTCGATTTTTAAAATATACAATTATTGTATTTTGTAAATGATTTTTTAAGAGGTGGAAGATGGAAAATTTGCATTCACTGGTAACCCAGCTTGATTCCATTGTCTGGGGACCTTTCATGCTGGTTTTGCTTATTGGTACAGGTATTTTGCTTACTGTAAGGTTGAAGTTTATCCAGGTGTTGATGCTTCCCAAGGCTTTAAAGCTTATTTTCAAAACAGTGAACGCTAATAAAGCCGAGGGAGATATTACACCGTTTCAAGCCTTAACTACAGCGCTTTCCGCGACAATAGGAACAGGTAATATTGCAGGCGTTGCTACAGCAATTGCTACCGGAGGACCTGGTGCAATTTTTTGGATGTGGTTATCAGCATTTTTTGGAATGGCTACAAAGTATGCTGAAGCTGTTCTTGCAGTTACTTTTAGGAGGAAGCTTGAAGACGGTACCAGTATAGGCGGTCCTATGTATTACCTGAAAGAAGGGTTGCAGGTTAAGTGGCTTGGGGCATTGCTTGGAATTTTATTTGCTATTTTTGGAATTGTAGCGTCCTTTGGTATTGGAAGTATGGTGCAGTCTCATTCAGTTGCATTGGCTGTAAATGATGCTTTTAATTTACCAAAAGGTGTTACCGGTTTTGTTATGATGATTTTGACAGCGCTTGTAATAATTGGTGGTATTAAAAGGATTGGTAAAGTTACTGAGAAAATTGTTCCATTTATGGCTGTGTTTTATTTTGTTTTTGCAATAATCGTAATATTCATAAATATTGATCAGTTTCTCAATGTGTTGGCTCTGATTTTTAAGTCAGCTTTTTCCCCTGTGGCTGCAGTTGGAGGTTTTGCTGGTGCTGCAGTGAGGGATGCAATTAGATATGGAGTGGCAAGAGGGGTTTTTTCAAATGAAGCAGGTCTTGGTAGTGCGCCCATAGCCCATGCTGCTGCTCAGACAGATAATGCCGTAAGGCAGGGGCTTGTGGCGATGACAGGTGTTTTTTTTGATACTATTATAATTTGTTCTTTGACTGCCTTTGTTATCCTTTTAACCGGTGTTTGGGATAATGGTAAAACAAGCACTGAGCTTACAGCTGCAGCATTTGCTACTGTTTTTGGTGGTAGTGGCAAAACTTTTCTAGCAATAGCTCTCATCTTTTTTGCTTACTCTACCATATTAGGATGGTCATATTATGGTGAGCAGTGTGCAAAATTCTTATTTGGTTACAAATTTAGTTATTTTTATAAGGTGATATACTGTTTAAGTGTATTTTATGGTGCTTTAAGAAAAACAGATTTTGTATGGGATATGGCAGATTTATTTAATGGGATGATGGCAATCCCTAACCTTATTGGATTACTACTGCTTTCGGGATTACTCGTTAAGGTTACAAAAGATAAGATGAGTGATGTTTAAATTTGATAATATTATAGTAGGTAGGTTTCTAAAAAGATATAAAAGGTTTATGGTTGATTTTGAGAGGAATGGAGTAGTTGAGACTGCTTTTAATCCAAATACAGGTTCTATGAAAGGGCTATTGAATGAAGGTTGTTTAATAGCCCTTTCCATTTCTGATAATACAAAAAGAAAATACAAATACACTGTTGAAGGTTTTCAACTAGATGGAAACTGGGTTTACACAAACACAATCAATGTGAATAGAATAGTGGAATATTATATTAAAGACGGGGCTATAAAAGAGCTTTATCCTTATGACTATTTAAAGAGAGAGTATTCAATCGGGGACAGCAGAATTGATTTTTATCTTGAAAAAGATGGTAGAAAAATCTTGGTGGAAGTTAAAAATGTTACATTGCTAAACGATAATGGAATTGCTGCGTTTCCTGATGCTAAGACAGAAAGAGGGAGGAAACATCTTCGCTTATTGACTGAAATGTCGAAACAAGGCTATGACTGTTATATTTTTTATGTAATTGCAGTAGATGCAAAATCTTTTGAATGTGCATGGTACATAGATAGTCTTTATTGTAAAGAGTACAAAGAGGCATTAAACTATGGTGTAAAACCAATTTTTTATAGAAACCATTTTAACGTTGATAGGAAAGAAGTGATTCTAAAACCCATGGGAAATTAGAAATGAATTATTTGGTTTAATTAGTTCTCACTGATAAAGTGAGAACTAATTTTTAAATAAAATTTTTATCATTTTAATAATTTTTAAATTAGTTTTCTTTAGAAAACTAATTTACTAAAAATAATAATTTCTATTTTTATCCTCTTTTCGGGGGTTCTAAAGGGGGTTTACCCCCTTTATGTTCTGTAAAAAAAAAATTCAAAAACTGGTGGGAATTTTTATGAGAGAAATAAAATAAGTCATTTATTATTAATTAGTTGCCACTTTTTCAGTGGCAACTAATTAAAGATGTGAGCTCGTATTCTATTTTTGCCTGAGATGTTTTTAACTTTTTATCAATTTGATAAAATTTTTCAATTAAACTGAAAAGCTCTTTTTTTGACCATTTCTCTGATGCAGATTTAATTTGAGCAATTTTATACGTCTGGCCAGAAATCAAATCTGGTGAAATAAGATAATGTAGTGTTTCAATCCCCCTTTTTGTGAGCATGTAAAAAGCCATTTGTAAATTTTCATGGTTTTCAATCATCAAATTTAATTTTGCAAGAGCCTTCTTCCAATCTTTGTTGTAAAATGATTCAATAAAAGCAAAAACATTATTTACATTTGAAGAACTAATAATGTTTAATATTTCCTCAAAAGATTCAGGCTTTTTATTGTGAAAGTAAAGGGAGATTTTTTCGAGCTCCTGATTAACTATTTCCATATTTCTTTGACATAATTCATAAATTTCTTTTGCTTCATTAAAGGAAATTGGTAGATTTCTTTCTTGGAATTTAGATATTATTTCTGAGACATCATCTTTGTAACTGTGCTTTTTCTCTTTTACAATTTCAAAACTATTTTCAAAAGCTTTTAATAATTCTTTGTTTTCTTCAGCTAAAAAGATTATATGCGCTTCACAGGGTGATTTGAATAATTCTGAATTTTTTGAAATTTCTTTAATCTTATGAGCATTTTTTATAATCAAATGTTTATCTTCACCAAATAATGGATAAGTAAAAAGATAATCTGATATTTCTTCCAGATTAAAGTTTTCATCGCTGTATTTTCTTACATCTGTATTATCATTCTCTTTGATAATTTCTTTTAATTTGTTTTCAATAAATTGAGGACTACCTATTATGATTAATTTCTTCTTTGAAATCATTTATAAAATCCAGAAGTATGTTGTTTAAACTTTTAATGAGAGCTTCCTGTTTTGAAGAGAGTGTTTGAGTGATATTTGTATAAATTGTGTAGTTATTTGAGTCTGTGTAAGTTTTTCGAAAAATTTCTTTTTCAGATTTTTTTACTTTTATTGTCACAGAAATGTGCAATTCTGATGATGTTGCCCTGTAATTTTGCTGTATAATTTTACTTTCATAGAAAATTTTATTTATTTCAATACTCAGTTTGAGATTATTGTTAGGATTTTTAGTGAGAAGATTGTGTTTGTTAAAAAAATCGTAACAGGTAGAATTTAAAATTGAGGTGTAATCTGATTCGGATGTTAAGTTTTTGATTGAGCTTAAATAAAATTTATCCTTTATGTCAATTTTTTCAAAACCTGCCATCCTGTATCCACAGGACAGCAGGATAAAAATCATAAAAAAGCTGAAATATTTTACCAATGTTTTCACTTTACAACCAAACTTACGAGTTTGTTAGGCACATAAATTTCTTTTACAAGATTTTTCCCTTCAAGATACTTTTTTACTTTTTCATTTTCTTTTGCAAGTTTTAATACTTCATCCTTTTCCATATTTCTTGGTATGTTGAGTTGTGCTCTCACCTTACCATTAATTTGAACTACGACAACGATTTCATCTTTTACTGTATATTTTTCATTGTACTGAGGCCAATCTACTTTTGATACATATCCATTGAATCCGCAAAGATGCCATAACTCCTCAGCTGTGTGCGGGATAAATGGGGTAATGAGTTTTATAAGGGTTATCAATGCATCTTTAAAAGCTGTTTTTTCTGAGTCGTTTGATAGTTTTCCTTCTAACAGATAAAGATTGTTT
Organism: Deferribacter autotrophicus; assembly: GCF_008362905.1. Classification (NCBI taxonomy): domain Bacteria; kingdom Pseudomonadati; phylum Deferribacterota; class Deferribacteres; order Deferribacterales; family Deferribacteraceae; genus Deferribacter; species Deferribacter autotrophicus. The sequence continues at coordinate 107,497 of NZ_VFJB01000002.1, read as the reverse complement.
GTGAACTCCATTATAGCAGCAACGGCAGTGTTTAACTGAAATTTTTCAATATCATTAGTGACCTTTTTAATGGTGGTGTGTGTATGATATAAAATTTCTTTTTCAATATTTCCATTTTCGTTAATTTCGCAGTTTACATTGCTTTTTATTAGTTCGATATGTTTTATGATAAGTCTCCATACTCTGTTGATGAATCTGAAAGCGCCTTCAACTCCCTGTTCACTCCATTCAAGGTCCTTTTCAGGTGGTGCTGCAAAAAGAGAAAACAATCTTGCAGTGTCAGCTCCATACTGTTCTATTAAGGCTTCAGGATCAACTACGTTTTTTTTGGATTTACTCATTTTTTCTATTCTACCGATTATTACTTCTTTACCGCATTTTGCACATTTTCCATCTTGAACTTCTTCCGGGAAAAGCCAACCATGCTCTTCACATTTGTAAGTTTCTTTACAAACCATCCCTTGGGTCAGTAATCTTTCAAAAGGTTCATCAAAGTTTATATATCCTAAATCCCTTAACACCTTAGTATAGAATCTTGAATACAATAAATGCAAGATAGCATGTTCTATCCCACCTATATACTGATCTACTGGCATCCAGTATTCTACTTCATCTTTGTTAAAAGGGGCAGTATCACACTTTGGAGAGCAGTATCTTAAAAAATACCAGCTTGATTCTACAAACGTATCCATTGTGTCTGTTTCTCTCTTTGCGTTAGCTCCGCATTTAGGACATTTTACATTTACGAATTCTTCAACCTGTGATAGCGGATTGCCTGCGCCTGTAAATTCTACATCAGTAGGCAATTTTACAGGTAAATCTTCTTCTGGAACAGGTACAATACCACATTTGTCACAGTAGATTATTGGTATGGGTGCACCCCAATAGCGTTGTCTTGAAATTCCCCAGTCTTTCAATCTGTAATTTACTGTTTTTTTACCAACACCTAATTCTTCAAGATATTTTACAATTTCTTCTTTCCCTTTTTCATTATCAAGTCCATTGAAATTGCCGGAATTTACCATTTTACCAGGACCGGTGTAAGCTTCTGTCATTTTATCAGGATTTAATTCTTCACCTTCTGGTTGAATAACAACAATGATATCAAGACCATATTTTTTTGCAAATTCAAAGTCTCTCTGGTCATGAGCAGGTACAGCCATTACAGCTCCTGTACCGTAATCCATCAGTACAAAATTAGCAATAAAAATAGGGAGTTTTCTCCCGTTTACAGGATTGATAGCATATTTGCCAGTGAAAAACCCTTTTTTTTCTTTATCTTCAGCCGTTCTTGAAATTTTATCCTCTTTTAGTATTTCATTAATAAATTTTAGCCCTTCCTCTTCTTGTTTTGTGCCTTTTAACAATTTTTTGGCAGCAGGGTGTTCAGGGGCTATTGACATAAAAGTAGCACCAAAAAGAGTATCTGGCCTTGTGGTGAAAACTGTAATTGTTTCGTCCGTCCCATCTATTTTGAAGTCGATTTCAGCACCTGTTGATTTTCCAATCCAGTTTCTTTGCATGGTAAGTACACGCTCTGGCCACCCTTTGAGTTTGTATGTATATTCTAACAATTCTTCAGCGTAGTCAGTGATTTTGAAAAACCAACCTTCAAGTTCTTTGATTTCTACTTCGCTTGAGCATCTCCAACAACAGCCGTCTTCCACCTGCTCATTTGCCAATACGGTGTGACACTCAGGACACCAGTTAACTAGCGAGGTCTTTTTATAGGCAAGCCCTTTTTTGAACATTTCAAGAAATATTTTTTGTTCCCATTTATAGTACTCTGGGTCACATGTAGCAATTTCTCTATCCCAATCATAACTAAGACCAAGCATTTTTAACTGCTTTTTCATGTAATCTATATTAGAATATGTCCACTTTGCAGGATGAATATTATTTTTAATAGCAGCATTTTCTGCTGGTAGTCCAAAGGCATCCCATCCCATTGGATGAATTACATTAAACCCCTGCATCATTTTATAGCGTGCAATTACGTCTCCTATGGCATAGTTTCTTACATGTCCCATGTGGATTTTACCTGAAGGGTATGGAAACATTTCAAGACAGTAATATTTTTTCTTTGATGAATCAGCTTCTGATTTAAAGATTTTTTCTTTTTCCCAAATATCTTGCCATTTTTGCTCTATCTCAGCAGGATTATATTTCATGTAAAATTCCTCCCTATATTATAACTTTTTAATTTTATAGATTTATAAAATTAGGTGAAATAAATCAATGATTAATTTAAAAATTTTGGATTGAGGGGTATGAGTGAACAGAGGGGAATTCACCCCTCTTTAATTTATTAATAATTTTCTACAAAAAGTTCGAAATGCTCTTGTGGGTGTGCACAAGCAGGACATGCAACAGGTGCTTCAAAACCTTCATGAATATAGCCACAGTTTCTACATTTCCAGTAAACTTTTGTGTCGCGTTTGAAGACCCTATTTTTTTCAATATTTTCAGCAAGTTTTAAAAATCTTTTTTCATGCCATTTTTCTACTTCAGCAATCATTCTGAATTGATGAGCAATTTCTGGGAATCCTTCTTCATCAGCTATTTCTGCAAATTCAGGATATAATTTTACAAATTCCTCATGCTCACCAGCAGCAGCAGCCATTAAATTCTGATAGGTGTTACCAAGTTGTGCTGGGTATGAAGCAGAAATATCCACCATAAGAGGTTCGGTAAGGTTTAAATTTTCAATAACATGTTTATAGAATCTTTTGCCGTGTTCCCTTTCATTATCAGCTGTTTCTATGAAGAAAGCTTCAATTTGACGATAACCTTCTTTTCTAGCTATGGAAGCATAAAAGGTGTATCTATTTCTTGCCTGTGATTCACCTGCAAATGATTTCATTAAATTTTCAAGTGTTTTTGTTCCTTCTAAGCTTTTCTTTGGCATTGTATGACCTCCTTCTTTAGTTTCTCTTATAGAAATTATAGCATACAAATTTTAAACTTTCTTAAAATTCGTCTTAAGTTAAATTAGAATATGTTTAAAAATTATGTTTGTCAATTATATTTTATAAGTAATAAAATTTAGTATATAAAAATATTATAAAATTATATCTTGCTTTTATTAGAATTATTTTTAGAATAATTATATGAGTGATAAAAATCGGTATATTAACCAAATTTTAAAAAGACATAATCTGAAGGCTACCCCACAGAGAATTATTTTGATTGAAGCAATTGAAAAATACGGACATGCTACCATAGAAGAACTATATGAGGAAATTAAAAAGATACTTCCTACTATTTCTCTTGCTACAGTTTATAAAAATTTAAAAGTTCTTATAGATAACAGGATAGTGAAAGAGGTTCATTTAGAATCTCAAAAGACTCTTTTTGAACTTAATACAAAAGATCATATTCATCTTATTTGCAAAAGTTGTAATAAGATTATTGATAGAGAATTTGATAGGGAATCAATTATCAATTTTGCAAAACAATTTACAGATATGGAAGTGATTGATTATGAAATAAATTTATATTTTATGTGTAAAGAGTGTAGATTGCGTTAAAATTAGTTGTTAAAAACGGAAATTAGTGATAAATTGCCTTTTATGTTAAAAAAGCTAACATTTTTTTATTTCTTTTTAACGGCTTTCACCACGTTTTTTTATTCAGACTTTTTCATGTTTAAAGAGGGTGTTTATTTCCATGGTATGGTAGGTATTTTGGGATTTGCATTAAATGCATATTTATCTATTGTTGTTAACGAAAAAAATTTTAAAGTTGTTTTTGATACATTACAAAAGATATATTTTTATCTTTCAATAATATTGATAACATTAATTTGCTTTAAGCTTTATGTTTTGATTACCATTGTAAGCTTTGTATACTTTATTTTCACAATACCTATGTTATTACGATACGATCCTGATTATGTTGGTTTAGAAAAATTATTTATAAAAAGTTCTATTTATATTTTACTTCTAGATTGGGTTTATTTTATGTATTCATTAAACTATAATACTTTTTTTGGAATGAAAACAAAATTTTCTTATAATTACTTGTCTTTTTCTTTCCCTTTATCACTTATACTTTTTTCTGAATTTGTTAAATTTTTAAAAATGAAAAAGAAAGAGATTGTAGTTTCTGTGATTGTTTTAGTGGGTGGTGTTTTAACTATGTTTATTGGAATGCTTTTAAATATCCCGATTATTGAGTTATCGAGTGCAGGGATTTTGTTGCTTCTTATTTTTTATTATTTTGTTAAATCTGGGAAGATTAATGATAAATTTTTATTTTTCAATTATATGGGTTTGCTGCTAACTGGAATTTTCGGCTTCTGGTATTTGTATACAGTAATTGCAGGGGTAAGTGATAAGGTAATACTTTTATTACATGCACATTTTGCTCATTATACTTGGGCTACGTTCGGTTTATTTTATCTGTTTGTTAAAAATGTTAAAAAAAGAATATATTGTATGGCAAATTTATTGTTGTCTCTAGTGTGTTTGTCTGTTTATTTAATAAAACCGTATGCTTTTCTTTTGTATATTTCGTTTTGCTTCTTTGTAATATCTGGTCTGATTGCATTATTTGCTTTCTTAAAAAATGGTGTTAGATATGGATTTAAAACTTCTTGAGATTGCATCACTGCTTGTAAGCAAAAAAGACTTAGATGAATTGATGGATGAAGTTTTATTGCGGCTGAGAGAAATTGTAAATGCTGATGCTGGAAGTATATATCTTTATCATGAAGAATCTGATACTTTGATTTTTAAATATACACAAAATGATACAGTAGATATACCTTTTAAGGAATTTAGTTTGCCTGTTGATGAAAACAGTATTGCCGGATACTGTGCTTTTAAGAAAGAGATGTTTATTATAGATGATGTATATTGTTTAGGAGATGAGTTTCCTTTTAAATTTAATAGAGATTTTGATAAATTGTCAAATTATCGTACGAAATCGATGCTTTTGGTTCCTATTTTTGATGCAAAAAATAATCTTATTTCAGTATTACAACTTATAAATAAAAAAAACATACCTTTTGGCAATCCTATTATTAATTTTGAAAAGGATGTCACTGTTTTTGACAAAAAAGATATTAATGTGGTTCATTCTTTGAGTGGTATTATTGGGGTAGCCTTGGAAAATAGCATACTTTATAAAAACATTGAGGAAATGTTTGAAGGCTTTATCAGGGCTAGTGTTCAGGCTGTTGAATCAAGGGACCCAATTACAAAAGGGCATACAGAGAGGGTTTACAGAATAACATATAAGATTATTGAGGAAATGGACAAAGATGATGAAAATTTTCCTGATTTTAAAATGGGTAGAGATGATTGGAAAGTTTTAAAGTATGCAACACTGCTACATGATTTTGGTAAAATAGGTGTTAGAGAAAACGTGTTGATGAAACCAAAAAAATTATATGACGATCAATTTAAAGCATTACAAATGAAGCTAAAACTTTATCATTGTGTAGAAAATATCGATAAGGATGAGTTTTTAGAGATGTATGAATTAGTAGAAAGGGCTAATGAGCCAACAATTCTTGAAAATGAGCTGTCAGATAAACTGGATAGGTTAAAAAATGTAATATTCAAGGATAGTATTGGGGATGAGTATAGATTGCTGGACGAACATGAATATAAACAGTTGTCTGTAAAGAAGGGTACTTTAACTGATGAGGAAAGAAAAGAAATTGAGTCTCATGTGCTCCATACTTATGAGTATTTGATAAAGATTCCTTGGACAAAAGAACTTAAAGATGTGCCAAAAATTGCATGTATGCACCATGAAAGGCTTGATGGAAGTGGATATCCTTTTGGTTTAAAAGAAGATGAAATTCATATTTATGGTAAAGTGATGGCAATTGCTGATATTTTTGATGCTTTAACTGCTAAGGATAGACCTTATAAAAAAGCAGTGCCTGTTGATGTGGCGTTAAAGATTATTAGTGAAGAAGCTGATAAAGGGAAACTTGATAAAAAAATTGTTGAATTTTTTATAGAGAAAAAAATATACAATATGTTATAATATACACAAGCTTTAATATCTGAAAGGGGAAGTAAAGTGAAAACTGTGTTAATAGTTGATGATGATCCTTCAATAAGATTGTTGTTGAGAGATGAGCTGTGTGATTTAAAACTTAACGTTATTACTGCAGTGGATGGGGAAGAGGCGTTAATTTCTTTTGAAGAAAATGATATTGATTTGGTTATATTGGATTTGAAGATGCCAAAGGTTGAAGGGGATGAGGTTTTGAAAGTTATTGGTGAAAAAAGTAATGTGCCAGTAATTTTATACTCAGCAAATATTGACTCTTATGAAGGGCTCGACAAGCTTCATGGTAATGTATATTTTGTGGAAAAGAGCTCAAATTTAGATGATTTAATAAGTAGAGTTAAAAATGTATTAAATGTTTGATTTGAAAAAAGTAAACACAATATTAAAAAAGATTAAACCGCATTATAATGTAATCTACTTTAAGACCATTGATTCTACAAATAACTTTGCATTAAATTCTGATTTGAGTCCCGATAATATTATAGTTGCTGATAGGCAGATTAAAGGAAGAGGTAGGCAAGGAAGAGTATGGAATTCTGATGAGGAAAGTAATCTGTATTTTACTCTGGTATTGGAAAATAATAATTTTATAGATTTGTTTAAAATGAATATTATTTCTGCTTATGCATTGTGTGATGTAATGAAAAGTGATTATTCAATAAATTCAAAAGTAAAGTGGCCTAATGATGTGGTAGTTGATGGCAAGAAAGTTTCAGGTGTTTTACTAGAAGCAAGAATGGAAGGGAATAAATTGAAGAAAGTGGTTTTAGGGATTGGAGTTAACTTAAATAATAAAGAATTTCCTGACGAATTGAAACATAGAGCAGTGTCAATTTTTCAACTAAAAGGTGAAAAAATTAATAAAGAATACTTTTTTATAAGGTTTTTTGAAGAGTTTGCAAAGTGGGAGAGAAAACTTAATTTAATTAAAGAATATTGGGTTGAATATTCTGCGCATCTTAATGAAGAAATAATGTTTCATTATAATAATAATGTTGAAAAGTTTATTGAAAAAGGTATAAATGATGATGGATCTTTAATCGTAAAGGATATGAATGGTAAAGAAAAGATAATTTATTATGGAGAAATAGGATATGATACTTGCAGTTGATATTGGAAACACCAATATAGTTTTAGGTGTGTTTCATAATAATAAATTGATTTCAAATTTTAGACTTGCCACAGACTATTTGAAGACTACAGATGAATATGCTTCTATTATTATGTTGTTAATGGAAAAAAAAGGGATAGATATTGATAATATTCGTGGCGTTATAATATCTAGTGTTGTTCCTTCCTTAATATATACTTTTAGTAAGTTATGTAGGAAATATTTAAACAGTGAGCCAATGATTGTAGGACCTGGTATTAAAACAGGGGTAAAGATTGCGATAGAAAATCCTAAAGAAGTAGGAGCAGATAGAATTGTAAATGCTGCGGCTGTAATCAGCATGTACGGCTATCCTGCAATAATAGTTGATTTTGGAACCGCTACCACTTTTGATGTGATTAATAAAAATGGTAGTTATGTTGGTGGTTTGATTTGTCCTGGTATTAAGCTCTCTATAAAAGCTTTGCATACAGGAACAGCAAAATTACCTGAAGTAGAAATAGAAAAGCCTGAAAGAATAGTGGGAAGCAATACAATCAGATCGATTCAATCAGGTATTTATTATGGATATTTGTCGATGGTTGACGGTATTATCGAGAGGATAATTGATGAGTTGAAATGTGATACAAAGAATTTATCCATTGTAACAACAGGTGGACTTGGAAGTATTTTTGTTGAAGAGTCAAAATATTTGCAAGTATATGAACCGAATTTAACATTAGAAGGGTTGAGGATAATATATGAAAAAAATAATTAGTTTTTTTTTAATAGCAATTTTTGTTTCATGTGCTCCAAGAGTAGATAAGTTAAAACTTTCTGAGTCCCATTATAAATTGGGACTTGCATACTTGACTAGTGAAAATGATTTCAGAGCTTTAAAAGAATTTGAGGAAGCTTTGAAGTATAATCCAAAAGATGATAGGGTATATTATGCCATTTCTACTTTTTATTTAAAAAAGAATATTTTTTCTAAAGCTGAAGAGAATATTTTAAAAGCTTTAAATATTGCTCCAAATAATTCTGAATATATAAATACCTATGCATCTATTTTGGCTGCAAAAGGAAAAACTGAAGAGGCAATTAGTCAATGGATGAGGATATTACAGGATCCAACATATCCTAACATTCCGATGGTATATTATAATATTGGTTATGCTTATTTTACTTTAGGACAGCTAAAAGAAGCTTCAATCTTTTTTCAAAAATCAGTAAAAATGAATAGATTTTTTACTGCTTCTTACTTGATGTTGTATGACATTTATATGAAAACAGATCAGGTTGAAAAAGCTGAAGCGATTTTGGAAAAAAGTGTTGAGTATAATCCGGCTAATAATTCACTTAAATTGAAGTTGGGTGAGCATTACTATAACCAAAAAAAGTATAATAAAGCCGTAGAGATTTTTGAAGAAATTATTATAAAAACTCCTAATAGCCCTGAAGCAAAAAAAGCATCTAAATATCTTAATTCATTGGGTATTTATAAGTGAGTGAATTTGCAAAGCTCCTTAAAGAGAAAAGAGAAGAAAAGGGATTATCACTAAAAGATATATCTAGTAATATAAAAGTAAGTCAACATTATCTAGAATTTATTGAAAAGGGAGAATATACAAAATTACCTTCATATGTACATGCATATGGTTTTGCAAAAGCATATTGTGAATTTTTAGGACTTAATTTTGATGAGTTGAAAAGCATTTTTGATGAAGAGTGTAAAAAAGAGGATTTTGAAAGAAAATTTGTAAGAATTGAGAGTGATGAAATCATTCAGAAAGAAGTAAATTTAAAAAATATACATAGAGCAATAATATTATTTGTTGTAGTTTTAGTTTTAATTTTAGGGGTTGTTTATTATTTCCTAAGTGTGAATAAAAAGAAATTAAGTCAAAAAAAAGATGTGATTATTACAGAAACTGTTGCTGAGAATATTACTAAATATGAAGATGTTATTGCTGCAAATGAAACTGAAAGCAGTTCAATGGAGATAGACCCTGCAGAAATTCTTGAAAAGATAAAAGAGAAGAAGTTATTGGATAATGAAACTAAACATAAAGTTACACTTATATTCAATGATATTTGTTGGGTGAACATAAAAATTGATAATTCATCCGTTTTAGACTTTATTGCAGAGCAGGGTACTAAAAAAGAGATTAAATTTAAAAAATATTTTTTAATAGATATTGGTAATGCCGCTGCATTGACTATAAAATATGATAATATTACGTTTTCAAGATTTGGTGGATATAGGCAGCCTGTGAAAAATTTGTATTTCACTGTAAATGAAGATAATTATTTAATGTATGAAAAGATAAAATAATGCTTGCTTTTTTATTTAATACGTATATTTTGTAAAAAAAAGACAAAAAAGGTATGAATTATGTTTAAAGTGGGAATTTTTGCAAACGATTCTTTATTGCTTTCTGAATTAGTAGAGACACTAAATAACAGAGGTCTATCAATATTAACCAATATTTATACTGAGCAAGGTTATTTAGATTCAATGGATAATAGTGATTTTGTTAATATTAATAGCGTGCCTGAAAGGTTTGAGGATGATTTTTTAATAGTTTTGAGTGATATTTCTAACTATCTTGAAAGGTTAAAGGGTTATGAAAGAAAAGTGATCGATTTTTCTCGTACTGTTAGAGGTGTTAAACATGTTTCGTATATTTCCGAGCCTATACTTTATTGTTTAGAGCAGCTTGATATGGATGAAGATGATATTTTTGCCGTTATAAATGTTCCTGCTGCAGTTTTTGGCAAAGCTGCAGTTGATGATTTGCTAAATCAGACGAGAGATATATTTTCGTTTACAAGAAGCGTATACAAAGTGTTGGATAAGATGTTACCTTTTAATTACTTTTTTATAAAAGAAGATAATAATATATTTAAAAATTATTTGTCCTTTTTAAAAGAAAATTTGGAAGTAGATTTTGAATTGAGGATGCTTCCTGTTTCGACAGGATTTGTGATTGATATTTATGGAGAGTGTGAAATTGAAGATGATAAAATATTTGAGGAGCGATCCATAGATACCTTGCAAGAAGCACTGGAAGGTGAAAAAGTTTCATATTTTAAAAACAATAAAAAGATTACACTGGTTGGTGATTATTTGAAAGTAATAATCAACCAAATAATGGATGAAATTAAATAAGAGGAGTTTGATATGATTTACATGGATAATGTGGCGGGTACGAAGCCTGATAAAAGGGTTGTAGAAAAGATGTTACCTTTTATTAGTGAAAAATACGGAAATCCCAGTGCTCATTTTTACCCGCTTGGTAGAGAGTCTTTTGAAGCTATCGAAGAGGCAAGAGGGCATGTGGCTGCATTAATTAATGCCAAGCCTGATAATATTATCTTTACGTCTTGTGGTACAGAGTCTAATAATTTGGCTATTAAAGGGGTTGCTAATAACCCTGAGTATAAAGATAAAAAACATATTATTATTAGTGAAATAGAGCATTATTCAGTGCAGAATGTGGCGTTGAAGTTAACAAACTATGGATATGAAGTAACAAAATTAAAAGTTGATAATACCGGTCTTGTAAATCCGCAAGATTTGAAAAAGAGCATTAGAAAAGATACTCTTTTGGTCTCTATAATGCATGCAAATCCTGAAATCGGCACAATTCAAGACATTGAAGAATTAGGTAAAGTATGCAAAGAAGCAGGTGTCATATTTCATGTGGATGCAGTAGCTAGTTGTGGACATGTTGAAGTGGATGTTGAAAAGTTTCAATGCGACCTTTTAAGTATTGCATCTCAAAATTTTTATGGCCCAAGAGGTGCTGCTGCTTTATATATTCGTGATGGAGTTAGAATTACACCGTTGTTTGATGGAGGATTTCAGGAGAAAGGTTATAGAAGTGGTTCAGAAAATGTAGCTGCAATTGTGGGTATGGGAGAGGCTGCTAGAATTGCCAAAGAAGAAATGGCTGAGTACAGTAAAAAGATGATTAAGTTGAGACAGAAATTATGGGATGGACTTGCAAAGATGTTTGATTTTCTCCATTTTACAGGGCATCCTGAGAAAAGATTACCTGGCCATGTAAGTTTTTGGATAGAGTATATTGAAGGCGAGTCATTGCTCATGTGGTACTCTTTAAAAGGAGTATGCGCAGCAAGTGGTTCTGCATGTTCTTCAAATATTTTGGCAGAAGATGAGGAAGAGCTTGAGGCATCTCATGTTTTAACAGCGGTTGGAGTTCCCAATGATATTTGTGCCGGATCATTGACTTTTTCCATGTCAAAGTATATTGAAGAGAAAGATGTGGACTATGTCTTGGAGATTACTCCAGGTATAGTTAATAGATTGTGTGAAATGTCACCTTATTTTAACAAAAAGTAATGTTTTAGGAGGATATGATGGCAAAAGGACCATATAGTGACAAAGTTATGGATCATTTTATGAATCCAAGAAATATGGGGGAGATTGAAGATGCAAATGCGATTGGTGAAGTGGGCAATCCAGCATGTGGCGATGTTATGAAACTGTATATGAAGATAAATGATGAAGGTGTTGTTGAGGATGTGAAGTTCAAAACATTTGGGTGTGGTGCTGCAATTGCGTCAAGCTCAATGGCAACAGAGTTAATTAAAGGTAGAAAAGTAGAAGAGGTTTTAGAGCTTACCAATGAGGCCATTGTAGAAGCTTTGGATGGGTTGCCACCAGCAAAAATTCATTGTTCTGTGATGGCTGAAGAAGCAATTGAAGCTGCATTAAAAGATTATTACTCCAGAATGGGGAAAGATCCAAAAATAGTGGATGAAATGAAAGAAAAAATAAAATCAAAGGTAGTTAGTTAGGAGGTATTTGATGACATTAAAAGAACGTGTTCAAGAAGTTTTAAACCAGGTAAGACCAGGGCTTCAAGCTGATGGTGGTGATGTAGAATTAATTGATGTAACTGAAGATGGTATCGTTAAAGTTCAGTTAACAGGTGCATGTGGGACATGTCCGTTTAGTACTATGACTTTAAAGCATGGTATTGAAATGAGACTTAAAGAGATGATTCCTGAAATTAAAGAGGTGATTGCGCTTTAATTTTTCGAGGTTATTTATGAAAAAGTGGAAATGTAAAGTATGCGGATATATTATAGAAGGTGATACTCCACCTGATAAATGCCCTGTATGTAACGTACCTGCATCAGAATTTGAAGAAGTAGAATGATATCTAATTTTTGAAAGGAGAGGTTTCAAACCTCTCCTTTTTTGTTTTTAACTCAAGTATACCAATTTTAAAATTGAACTTTGAACTTCGAACTTTTTCTATTTCCCCACATCCTTCAATTTTTATGGGCTAGAGAATTGAGGATATTGCACAGTACACAGTTAAATATCATGAATGCACAACCAAGTGTTTAACATATTGATAATAATGAGATTGCTTCGTCGCATCCGCTCCTCGCAATGACGAAAAAAAGAGTTGTCACCCTGAGCGTCAGCGAAGCAATCTATTGTTTATCATAAAGTTACACACTTGAAACGTTTTTTATTGTGCAATGCCCTCGAATTGTTTTTTATGGTTGTAGGTAAGTTATTCTGCAAGAAATTAAGATTTTTTGAATTCTTTTGTTATTAACTCAGAAGGGATGCTTGCTAATATTAGTAAGCATTAATTTAGGCTGAGAAAAGTGAGTTTTTTCTATGTTGTTTGATATAATTCAACCAATCTCCGGAAGGGATGACTTTTAGTTCATTTAGTTTTTTTGAAAATTCTTTTTTTGCAGCATAAACCCAAAATGTGATATTATTTTTATTGAATTTCACCCTTTCATAGGGAGAATGGGGAGAATTTATTTCTTCATATTCATCAAGCTGATCTATAAGGCTTGCTGGCACCTCAAATATATCTCCAATTACTAATCCTTCTTTACCTGGAACAAATAATGGGTATTTATCCTTAGTAAGGTATAATTTACCTTGTAGTGTTATGGTAGTTATATATTTTGCATTTTTTAAGACAACTGTTGAAATAGGGCACCCCAATCTTAGGGTGCCGTAGAAGAAAAACAGATCTTTCATATTTATTTTGTAATTATCGCAGGATTTATTTCAATTTTTGCCTGATTTCTCAATTTATCAATATAACTGCTTAAAGCCTCATTTTGCTTTATATTTAAGATATAATTCTTAATTTCATCCTTTTCTTCTTTAGTTATTTTATTGTAATCAGGTGTTTTTACATCAATAACTGAGATAATATAAACATTGTCACCCATTTCATAAGGTGTTGATAACAATTTACCTTTATTAGTAAAAATATCTTTAGATAAATCGGTGTTAATGCCTAAATCAGGAATAGGTTCCGTTCTTTTAAAATATGGAGTGGTTGTAACTGAGTATTTTTCTTTATCTGCTATCTCATTAATGGTTTTATATTTCTTCAAAAAGTTTTCAGATTCTTGTCTAGCTAACTCCACCGCTTTATCATCGATAAAATCTTTTGTTACTTCATCTTTAATTGTATTAAATTCTGGGATGTATGAATCTTTTCTATCTTCAAGCTCAAAAATGTATTTTACCCCTTGAATATCAACAATGTTTGTAATTTCAGCGGTATCGAGCCTAAATAATTTATTTTTTAAATCAATATTATTTCCAATAGGAGGGACGTTGTCAAATATGGAGAAATAGCCAGTTTCATAAACTTTTATATTTTTATTTTCTAGAGCATAGGCAGTAATATTTGAGGCTTTTAAAATGTCTCTGTATGTATTAAACACATATTCGTTGAAAGCAGCATTCTTTTTCAATGTCTTTAATTTTTCAATTATTTGTTCTTTTGCTTCGTCCAAAGTCAACTTTTTCTCAGGTTTATAATCGTAAACTTTAATTATATGAAATCCCACAGGTGTTTTTACAACGTCTGAAATTTCACCTTTTTTCAATTTAAATGTTGCATCTTCAAATTCTTTTATCATCTGCCCTTTGGTAAAATAACCTAAATCACCACCATTTTTAGCGGATGGATCTTCAGAGTATTTTTTTGCTAAATCTTCAAATTTTTCACCTTTTTTAATTTTAGCTAGGATGTCACTAATTTTCTTTTTAGCACTTTCCACTTCATTTTTATTTTTCCAGTCTTTAACTCTTATCAAAATATGTTTTGCAGCTATTTCCTCTTTTTGTTGAAACTCATCTGGATGTTGAAGATAGTATTTTTCAATTTCTTCTTCAGTTGCTTTGAAAGTTTTATTAAATTGTTCTGGATCGAACATTATATATTTCACTTTTATTTTTTCAGGGACTCTATAATTTTCTTTGTTTTTTTCAAAATAATCTTTGAGTTCGCTATCCGTGTACTTTACTTTGTTTTTAAATTTCTCAGATGAGATTTTTATATAACTTATTTTAGCTACTGTATTTCTGTAATTGTATTCATTTTTTATTTCATCTTCATTTACAAAGACGCTGTTTTCTATCAACGCTTTCATTTTATTAACTATTAATTCTGTTCTAATAGAGCGTTCAAATTGAGATGGCGTCATTCTGTTAAGTTTTAGAACTTCCATATAACGTTTTCCATCAAATTTTCCGTTTGTTTGAAATGAAGGAATTTTTTGTATTTCGTGAAGGACTTCTATATCAGAAACAAAGACACCTTTCTTATTAGCTTCATCGATTAAAAGGTACTTTTCAACAATTCCATCTATAACTTGTTTATTGATATCAAGATTATCAGGAAGATTTCCACCTAATAAAGATTTCAGAGTATTGGAGAAGTTTTCGTATTCTTTTTGATATTCTGCAAAACTTACTTCGTAATCATTCACTTTTATGGCAAAATTTGCCTGCTTTGTTTTTCCTCCCATTCCCCATACTAAGAATATGGTGCCAATGAATGCAGCGATTACTAACCAAAGAAAAATACTTAATAATCTTTTCTTTTCTCTGAATACTCTGAGCATATGTGACTCCTCAATGAAATTTTGATTTAAATTGGCTCGACAGGGACACTCCGGCACATGGGAAACCACGCTACCGTTGCTCCCTTCCGGGCCTGGCGGGGTTCACGCAGCTCCCATTGCAGAGGCCCCATCGAGCCATCCTGTTGAAACGGAGAGGGAGGGATTCGAACCCTCGGTACCGCTTTTAACGGTACACACGATTTCCAATCGTGCTCCTTCGGCCAGACTCGGACACCTCTCCAAATCGTAGCAGAATGTCTCTATAACTTAAAATATTCTTTGTGTCAACAATTCCATATTCAAATTCTGAACTTTTGGTGTATATTAGTGTCTAATTAGTGAAGGAGGAAAGAGTGTCTGATAAAAGTATTGTTAAGACAGTGCTTGAAGGTGATATAGATTCATTTGAACTATTGATTATTAAATATCAAAAGCAGCTTTTTAATGCGATTTTATCTCTGGTGAAAGATACAGAAGTTGCTGATGATATTGTGCAAGAGGCTTTTATGAAAGCATTTGAAAAACTTGAGACATTACGTGATAAATCCCAGTTTTACCCATGGCTAAAAAGAATTGCTATTAATTTAGCCCTTGGCCATTTAAACAGAAGTAAAAGAAATGTGGATGTATATTCTGATAATGATGAAGAGAGTGAAAGAACAGATTATTTTGAAAATATTGCAGCTGATAATAATCCTGAAGAGCTTTTATTAAAAGAAGAATTAAAAAGATATGTAAGAAAATTTGTTGAATCACTTCCTGATAAATTACGGTTAGTGGTAATTTTAAGAGAAGTGGAGGATATGAGCTATGAAGAAATTGCTGATGTTTTAAATATTCCTGTTGGAACTGTGAGATCAAGGCTTTTTAATGCAAGACAAATAATTAAAACAAGGTTAATAAATCAGGGGTTGGCAGATGGATTGTACAAAATATCGTAAAATGATTTCATTATACGTAGATAATGAATTGAATGATTATGAAGTAAGTGATTTAATTACTCACATCAAAAAATGTGATAATTGTAAAACGTACTATGAAAATATTTTGTCATTAAAAGACAATATAAAAATATCATTTACAACTAATCCAGTCGATTATGACAAAAGTGCAGAGATTATGTCTAAAATTAGCAGAAGTGCGGGAAAAGGATTAAATAAGAAAAAGAAAAATTACTTTGTATGGATTAGTGTCGCTGCTGCACTTTTCATATTCGTTGTATCTTTTTATTTATATAACAACCTTAATAAAGAAAAGATTGCCGAGCAGTATAAATTAGAAAAATATGTGGCTGAACATCTGGAAAAAAATAGGGTAATTGATTTAGATTCACATATATCCAAAGTAAATTATGAAAAATAAATTAATATTTAATAAGCTTTTTTTGATTAGTAATATTATATTTTTAATTTTTAGCATTTCTATAAAAATAGGCTATGCAAAGACGCATATTGAAGGTGTATCAATAAAAATTGCTCTTGATGAGCATCATTATATAACCTTGGATTTTGAAAAAGAAACATATAAAGAAAAATATTTAAAAAACACTGTAGTTAATTTAGTTAATGATTTTTTTGATGCAGGTGCAATCTCAAGTGAGTATTATTCTGAAAAAATGTCTTTTAAGAAAATAGGAGATTCTCAATACCGCATTTATGAGTATTACTCTGTTTTTAATGATAGGTTTAATCATGTTATCTGGACATATAAAGATAATAGAATTTTTAAACATGAAGTTTATGATTTATCAAAAAAACTTCTTTATTCTTATACTTTTAATTTATTAAGAAGTAATGAATTTGTTAAAAGGTCTAAGAGAGTATGTAGTGGGTGTTATTTTTATAAAGGGTTTAAATTAATTTATAAGGGGAAAAATGTAGAAGGTGAAAATCAGCTTTTATTCACGGATGGTTTAAACAGTTTTTCAGTTTTTTGGAAAAAAGGGGAAAGAGAAGTTCAAACGGTAAGAAGGATTGTTTTAGGTAATTATATGCTAAGAGAATATTTAAATGGGTATATTTTTACCGTCGTAGGGACAATTCCGTATTTTGAAATGGAAAATATAATAAAGTATTTAATAAAAAAGGAGGTTATTAAATGAGAAAAAAAATATTGTTCATAAGTGTGTTGCTGCTTTTTGCGGTAAATCTATTTGCCTATTTTGGTGCACCAGAATCTTTTGTAGATGTTGTTAAAAAAACAAGAGATGGGGTTGTCAATATTAGTACAACCAAAATTATTAAAAGAAAAAGTATTCCATTTTTTTTCGATGATGATTTTTTCAAAAGATTTTTTGGTGATAATTTTAAGCATTTTGATGTTCCTAAGGAATATAAATCCAAGTCTCTTGGTTCTGGGTTTGTTATTGATAAAGAAGGATATATTGTTACAAACAATCATGTTATAGATGGTGCAGATGAAATTGTTGTTAAACTTGCTGATAAAAAAGAATTTAAAGCAAAAGTTGTGGGGAAAGATCCTTTGACTGATTTAGCATTGTTAAAAATTGATCCAAAAGATGAAGAACTACATCCATTAACACTAGGTGATTCTGAAAAAACTGAGGTGGGTGAATGGGTTGTTGCTATTGGTAATCCCTTTGGACTCGAGTGGACTGTTACTGCAGGTATTATAAGTGCAAAAGGGCGTGTTCTTGGAGAAGGACCTTATGATAATTTTATGCAAACAGATGCTTCCATTAACCCTGGTAACAGTGGAGGACCTCTCGTAAATATGAAAGGTGAGGTAGTTGGTATTAATACTGCGATTATTCCATCAGGACAGGGGCTAGGTTTTGCTATTCCGGTGAATATGCTTAAAGAATTATTGCCAAAATTAAAAGCTGGTAAAGTAAAAAGAGGATGGTTAGGTGTGACAGTTCAGCCTTTAGATGACAAACTTGCAAAATCATTTGGTCTTAAAAAACCTGAAGGAGCTTTGATTGCAGATGTTATTAAAGGGGATCCTGCTGATAAAGCTGGTTTGAAAGCAGGGGATATTGTAATAGCAATTGATGATAAGCCTGTTAAAGATAGTAGGGACTTGGTGATGGAGATAGGTAAACGAAATCCGGGAGAAAAGGTAACGTTGACTGTAATTAGAGATGGGAAAGTTAAAAAAATTGAGGTTGAACTTGGAGAACGTAAAGATGTGGATGTAGCAAATGGGGAAATTTCAAGAGAAGGGAAATTAATTGTTGCAGATTTAGATCAAAATGAGTTAAGAGAAATTGGAATTGATGGCGGGGTAAAAGTAACAATTGTTGATCCAGCTTCTAATGCTTATGAAGCAGGGCTTAGAAAAGGGGATATAATTGTTTGGATTAATAGACATAAAGTTAAAAATTCTGATGAATTTTATAAGATTTATGATAAAATAAAAAAAGGTGATATTGTTGCTTTAAAAGTTGTAAGTAGGCAGGGAAGTAAGTTTATAGCATTCAATAAAGATGAATAACTAAAAAAGGAGGGGTATCCCTCCTTTTTTAATAAGTTTAAGCGGGGGTTTATGAAAGTAACATCTAAAAATATTATAATTACTGTCTTAGCTATAATTTTGAGTATTAGCTGTTATTTTTTATTTAAGGCTCTTTATTTATTAAATGTAGATTTTCCTTATTCTCAAGAAATCTTAGCGGCTTTGATCGGAACTCTCATAACGATATTCATTACAGCTATTTTGTTAAATAAACAAACTGAAGTGGAGCTCTTAAAAGAGGAAAACCTGAAAATATTGGAGTTAAAAGCATCAATTTATGATGAACTGTTTAAATATTTGGAAGAGGTATTTTTAAAGCAGGAGTTGAGTAATAAAGATATTATAAAATTGAAATTGATAAATCAGAAGCTTTCCACGGTTGCATCTCATGACGTTTTAAAGATTTTTGGAAAATTTATTGATGAGTTTAATGAGGCGTCGTTAGATAAAAAGATTTTAGAAAATGATGTGGATGAAATTCTTGGTATTTTATCTGAATTGTCGAATGCAATTAGATATGATTTATTAGAAGGTAAGCATGTCGAAAAGAAATCTGAAAAAGCAGCTATCTTAAAACAGATTCTAAAGAATACTGAAATGTTAGAGAAAAATAAAATCTAGAATGTTGGTGGGTGGTTCACCCAGATCACTTCTGTTGTGCTGTTAGTAGGGTTTTTCCAGCTGTGTGGCAAATTTGATTTATAAATTGCTGAGTCGCCTTCTTTAAGATGAAAAACTTCATCACCTACGGTAATTTCAAGCTCACCTTTTAAAACGATTACAAACTCTTCTCCATTATGAGAATGCTGTTCTTTACCACTGTAAGCACCTGGTTCAAGATACATATAGAGAGCTTCTAGCTCAGTATCAGAAAACTGTGGTCTTAAAAGTTCGTAAGTTACTTTAGATTTTGGGTTTACCAATTTGTTGCGTTCATCTTTTCTAACAACTACTTTTTGATGTCTTGTGGGTTGATCAAAAAAGTGCATTATACTTACTTCGAGGGCATCGGCTATTTTTTTTAAAGATGAGACAGTAGGAGAAACCAAATCTCTTTCTACCTGAGATAAAAAACCAAGTGAACAACCTGATAATTTACTGAGCTGTCTTAATGTTAGTTGTTTCTTCTGTCTTAACTCTTGTACTTTTTTGCCAATCGTCATATGTTCAATTTATAAAACAAAATGAAATAAGTCAAGCAATTTTTATTATTATTTAATAAAATTCAATAAAACTTAATTCGGTTTTTCATATCTTAAATAATTTATTGTAGGTTAAAACTAAACTATTAATAGAACAGGGTTATAGAAATAGAGGTTGGTTGGGCATATAATAAAAAAATAATTGACAATCAGCATATTTTAAAATAAGTTATAGTTCACAATTTTAAACACTTAAAAAACTAAACGAGGAGGATGTATGAAGAAATTATTGTTATTAATATTGAGTTTTGTTTTAGTAATTTCTTTCTCACTTTTCGCAAAAAGTAAAGAGCTTACCATCGGTGTAGTAGGTCCTGAAACAGGTAACCTTGCTGTTTATGGTACTAAAACACTTGATGGAATTATGCTTGCAGTTGATGAAATTAATGCTGCAGGTGGTGTAAATGGTAAGAGGTTAAGAGTTGTTCACTATGACGATAGAGGTGATAAAGCTGAAGCGGCAGCTGCAACTCAAAGATTGATAAACAGAGATAGAGTATGTGCAATTATTGGTGAGCCTACTTCAGGAGCTACATTCGTTATCGGACCTATTGCTAACAGAGCAAAGGTTATATTAATTTCTGCTGGTGCTACAGCAAAAGGTGTAACAGATGGTAAACCTTTTGTTTTCAGAGACACATTGCTTGATAGCGATGGTGCTCCAGCTACACTTAAATTTATCATGGATAAATTTGGATGGAAAAATTTTGCATTGATAACATCAGTTAATAATGATTATAGTGTTGGTTTGTCAGGAATATTTAAAGATGCTGCTAAAAAATATGGTGCTAATATTGTAGTTGAGCAGACAGTTTCCGATGGTGATACAGATTTCTCAGCTCAAATCACAGCTATCAAGCCACATAATCCTGATGCTATTATTTTTACAGGTTACTATCCAGAAGGTTCATTAATTATGCTTGAAGCAAGAAAACAAGGTCTTAAAGCTCCTATGGTAGGTGGTGATGGTCTTCTTGCTCCAGATCTCTGGAAAGTTGGTGGTGATTCAGTATTGGGTTCAATTGTTTATGCTGGTTTTTCTCCTCAAGCAAAGGCTGAAAATGTTCAGAATTTTGTGAAAAAGATGAAAGAAAGAGGTAAAGAAGCGGACATGTTTTCTGCTCAAGGGTATGACGCAGTTTACCTTCTTGTAAATGCAATGAAGAAGGCAGGTCTTACAAGCTGTACTGATGTAAAACAAAGAATTAAAATGAGAGATGCACTTGCTGCAACAAAAGATTTTATGGGTGTTAGTGGAAAGATGAGCTTTGACAAAGAAGGTAATGCAAAGAAGGTTCCATTCATTCAAATGGTTGACAAAAAGGATGGAAAATATTATTTCAAACTCCTTAATGAATAAAAGTTAATTTAGTTACAATAAAAAAAAAGCCGCCGAATGGCGGCTATTTCTTTGTTAGGAGGCATCATTGTTAGAGATAATTATTAAACAGCTATTGAATGGTTTAACAGTTGGTAGTGTTTATGCTCTTATTGCTCTTGGTTATACTATGGTTTATGGAATTATTAAGCTGATTAATTTTGCTCATGGCGATATCTATATGGTTGGTGCTTTCTTAGGACTTATTGCTGCAACTGTTCTTGTTAAAAATTTTGTAGTTGTTCTTGTTTTTGCTATGATGGGCAGTGCTATTTTGGGTGTTTTAGTAGAAAAGGTTGCGTACAAACCATTGAGAAACTCTTCAAGAATTTCTGCGTTAATTAGTGCTATTGGTGCTTCGATTATTATATCAAATACAGTTGTTTTAATTAATGGCCCACAAAGGGAAGCATATCCAAAGCTTTTTCCAAATATTACTTTTACTGTAGGTGATATTTCAGTTTCATTATTGCAAATGTTTATAATTTTGGTTTCAATTGGCTTAATGTACGGCCTTTATTATATAGTTCACAATACAAAAATGGGTATTGCTATGAGAGCAGTATCCCAAAATTTAAATGCTGCAAGACTTATGGGGATTAACCCTGATAAAGTGATAAGCTTTACTTTTGCAATTGGTTCATCACTGGCTGCTGCAGCAGGTGTTTTAGTAGGAACTTACTACACCGCTATTGATCCGATGATGGGATTACTTTTTGGATTAAAGGCTTTTGTTGCAGCTGTTTTAGGTGGAATTGGAAGTATTCCAGGTGCTATGTTTGGTGGTATTGTTTTAGGATTGGCTGAAGTGCTTGGAGTTGCTTTTATATCTCCATCATTTAGAGATGCAATTGCATTTGGTATATTAATCTTTATTTTGATTGTAAAGCCTACTGGGCTATTTGGCTCTACTGCAAAAGAGAAGGTATAGAGGGAAGCTTATGGATTTGTTATCATTTTTACAGAATGATTATTTTCTGCAAATAGCTACAATGACATGTATTAATATAGTTATTGTTCTTGGACTCAATTTAATTACAGGTGTGACAGGGCAGCTTTCTTTAGGTCATGCTGCGTTTATGAGTCTTGGTGCTTATAGTTCTGCTCTGTTGGCATTAAAATTAAACATGCCTTTTTGGGTGTGCGTGTCCTTTGGTACTCTATTTGCCGGTGTGATGGGAGCATTGCTCGGTATTCCTATATTGAGATTAAGAGGTGATTATTTGGCGATTGCAACACTGGGATTTGGAGAGATTGTTCGTGTTGTTATTTTAAATACTCCGTTTGCTGGAAGAGCTTTAGGACTTTATGCTATACCTCAGTATACAACATTTATTATAGCTCTTGTTGCCGTTATTGTTGGAATAATTTTTATGTATCGTTTTGAAAATTCTATGCATGGATTAGCACTTAGAAGTATCAGAGAGGATGAGATTGCTGCTGAGATGATGGGGGTAAATATTGCTCGCTATAAAATTTTAGCATTTGCAATAGGTTCTGCATTTGCAGGATTAGGTGGTTCTTTGTATGCACATTTTCTAACATATATCAATCCAAACGATTTTGGGTTTATGAAATCAATAGAGCAGTTGTGTATGCTTGTACTTGGTGGGATGGGTAGTATTACTGGGGCTGCAGCAGGTGCTATTGTTTTGAGTACTGTTCCTGAATTGTTAAGATTTGCTTCTGAATATAGGATGGTAACCTACGGTGTAGTTTTAATTGTTATGATGGTTTTTAGGCCTCAAGGGCTGTTTGGTAAAATTAGAGTAAATGTTTAAGAGGCTGCCATGAGTAATGTTATATTAGAATTAAAAAATGTTTGTATGTATTTTGGTGGTTTAAAAGCTGTTGATGATGTAAGTT
The DNA here is from genome assembly GCF_008362905.1 of Deferribacter autotrophicus. Classification (NCBI taxonomy): domain Bacteria; kingdom Pseudomonadati; phylum Deferribacterota; class Deferribacteres; order Deferribacterales; family Deferribacteraceae; genus Deferribacter; species Deferribacter autotrophicus. The sequence goes on along the minus strand of NZ_VFJB01000002.1, from coordinate 84,519 downwards.
TTGAAATTAAAGAAAATGAAATCATGAGTTTGATAGGGCCCAATGGTGCTGGGAAGACAACTATTTTCAATGTAGTTACAGGAGTTTACACACCAACAAGTGGTGAAATATTATTTAGAGGGAAATTATTAAACAAGTATAAACCACATGAAATCACAAAGCTTGGGATTGCAAGAACATTCCAAAATATCAGGTTGTTTAAGCAGTTAACAGTTTTAGAAAATGTAATACTTGCTATGCATTGTCGCAGAAAATTGAATGTTTTTCATTCAGTTTTGCGCTTACCCTATTTCTATCGTGAATTAAAGAAAACTGTTATGAAGGCTGAGGAATTTCTAGACTATATGGGTTTATTAGGGAAAAAGGATGAAAAAGCTGAAAATCTTCCTTATGGTGAGCAAAGGAAGTTAGAGATTACAAGGGCACTTGCTACAGGAGCTGAGCTATTACTTTTAGATGAACCTGCAGCAGGTATGAACCCTCAAGAGACTACTGATTTAATGAGATTGATTGAAAAGATTAGAGAAGATTTAAATAAAACGATTTTTTTAATTGAACATGATATGAAAATGGTGATGGGAATTTCTGATAGGATTGTAGTGTTAGATTACGGTAAAAAGATTGCCGAAGGTTTACCTGAGCAAATACGTAATAATAAAAAAGTTATTGAAGCATATCTTGGTAAAGAGGTTGCAAATGCTTAAGCTTGAAAAAGTTCATACAAAATATGGTCATATTGAAGCCTTAAAAGGTATTGATCTTCATATTAAGGAAGGCGAGATTGTTACGATTATTGGTGCAAATGGAGCTGGTAAAACAACAACATTAAACACAATTTCTGGTATTTTAAAGCCAGCTGCTGGAAAAATTACGTTTTTAAATGAAGATATAACAAACTTATCTGCTGATAAAATTGTTGCAAAAGGTATTATTCAAGTGCCTGAAGGTAGACAGATTTTCGCTAATTTGACAGTTTACGAAAATCTTTTGATGGGTGCATATTTGAGAAAGGATAAGGTTGAAGTAGAAAAAGATTTAAAAAAGGTATATGAGCTTTTCCCGAGACTGGAAGAAAGAAAAAATCAGCTTGGCGGAACTCTTTCCGGTGGTGAACAGCAGATGCTTGCCATTGGTAGGGCTTTGATGAGTAGGCCTGTGCTTTTGCTTTTGGATGAACCAAGTCTTGGTCTAGCACCGATTATTGTAGAAAATATTTTTGAAATTATCAAAGAGATTAACTCTCAAGGGACAACGATACTCCTTGTTGAGCAAAATGCACATCTTGCCCTTTCCATTGCCCACAGAGGCTATGTGATGGAAACAGGACGTATAATCATGGAAGATGATGCAAAAGCTCTCCTGAATAATGAAGAAGTAAAAAAAGCTTATCTTGGTATGTAAAAAAGGCGGCAATTATTGCCGCCTTTTTAATATGCGAAAAATAAAAAAATTTTTTAAAAAGTATGTTCAAAATATTGAAATTTATTTTTTATTTTGATATAATGAACTATAAAATTTAAAAGAGAGGTGGACTATGTTCCTGTTTAACAACAGTATCGTTAAGATACCTTATCCGGAAAACGAACCAGTTTATAGTTATGCTCCTGGAACTAAAGAGAGAGAGTTATTAAAAGAAGCAATCAACGAGTTAAAAAGCCAGAAAATCGAGATACCATTAATTATTGGTGGTAAAGAAGTAAGAACTGGTAAACTTGCAAAAGTTGTTTGTCCTCATGATCACGGGCATGTTTTGGCTGAATATCATCAAGCTGGCGAAAAAGAAGTGAAAATGGCAATTGAAGCTGCTCTTGAAGCTTGGAAAGAGTGGCAGAAATTTAGATGGGAAGAAAGAGCAGCAATATTTTTGAAAGCTGCTGAATTGTTAGCTGGAAAATATAGATATATTCTCAATGCAGCTACAATGCTTTCAGCTAGTAAAAACGTTTTTCAAGCTGAGATTGACTCTGCGTGTGAATTAATAGATTTTTGGAGATTTAACACATATTTTATGCAGCAAATTTATACAGACCAGCCTCCATATTCTCCAAAACCAACATGGAATTATGTACAACATAGACCACTTGAAGGGTTTATCTTTGCAGTGACTCCATTTAACTTTACATCAATCGGTGGTAATTTACCTACAGCGCCTGCTATTATGGGTAATGTAGTTGTTTGGAAACCAGCATCTACTGCAGTGTATGCTCCTTATTTTATTATGAAACTATTAAAAGAAGCTGGGCTTCCTGATGGAGTTATCAACTTTATCCCTGGTCCTGGTTCTGTTGTGGGTAATCTTGTATTGAAAGATCCAAACCTTGCAGGAATCCATTTCACTGGAAGTACAGAAGTATTTCAAAACATGTGGAAAGTAGTGGGTGAAAATATCAAAAATTATAAATATTATCCAAGAATTGTTGGTGAGACTGGTGGTAAAGACTTTGTTTTTGCTCATAGCAGTGCAGATGTTAAAAAACTTGTTACAGCGCTTGTAAGAGGTGCTTACGAATATCAAGGACAGAAGTGTTCTGCTGCATCAAGAGCATACATACCTAAATCACTCTGGAAAGATGTAAAAGAATTGATGGTTGAAGAGATTAAATCTATCAAAATTGGTAATCCAGAAGATTTTACAAATTTCTTCAACGCCGTAATTGATGAGGCAGCATTTGAAAATATTAAATCTTATATAGATTATGCTAAAGAGTCTAATGAAGCTGAAATAATTGTTGGCGGTGGTTGCGATAAATCTGTGGGTTATTTTATTGAACCAACCCTGGTTGAAACCACAAATCCTAAGTTTAAACTGATGGAAGAAGAAATTTTTGGTCCTGTATTGACTGTGTATGTGTATGATGATGATAAATATGAAGAAACATTGGAGTTGTGTAACAGTACATCACCTTATGGTTTGACTGGAGCAATTTTTGGAGAAGATAGAAAAGCTGTTAGTGTTGCCCTTGAAAAACTTGAGTATGCTGCAGGTAACTTCTATGTAAATGATAAACCGACAGGTGCCGTAGTAGGACAGCAGCCTTTTGGTGGTAGTCGTGCTTCCGGTACAAATGATAAAGCAGGTAGCTATTTGAACCTTATTAGATGGGTGACTCCAAGAACAGTTAAAGAGAATTTTGATGCTCCTGAAGACTACAGATATCCTTTTATGAGTGAGGAATAAAGATGGGATTGTTGAATTTTCTCATTTCTAAATCAATTATGTATATACCAGGCCCCATTGTGGGCCTTTTTGCAAAAAGTTATATTGCAGGTCCAAATCTTTACGATGCAGTTAAAGTTACACATGAAATGAATAATAAAAACATGATGGCTACAATTGATATACTTGGTGAGTTTATTAGTACTAAGGATGAAGCAAAATATTTTAAAGAGAGATGTATTGAAATACTAGATACCATAGATAAAGAAGGACTTGATGCAAATTTATCCCTTAAACCAACTCAAATGGGGCTTCTCCTTGATAAGCAATTTGCTTTTGACAATATCAGAGAAATCGTGGCACATGCAAAATCGTTAAACAACTTTGTTAGGATAGATATGGAAGACTCCCCATGTACAGATGACACCCTTGAATTTTATAGAAAATTACGTGAAGAGTTCCCAGGACATGTGGGTACCGTTTTACAGGCTTATTTGAGAAGAACTCCTGATGATATTGAAAAACTGTCTGATGGCCCATTGAATTTCAGATTGTGTAAAGGGATATACAATGAACCGAGAAAAATTGCATATAAGGATCCGTATATAATTAACAGAAATTATACTTATTGTTTAGAGAAACTGTTTCAAAAGAGAGCTTATGTAGGGATTGCAACTCATGATGAGAAACTTGTATTTGAAGCATTACGCCTTATCGAAAAATATGATTACAAAAAGGATGAGTATGAGTTTCAAATGCTTTTAGGTGTGGACGAAGAGTTAAGGGAAATTATTGTATCTGCTGGTCATAGACTTAGAGTATATGTACCTTTTGGAAAGGATTGGCTTCCTTATTCCAGAAGGAGATTAAAAGAGAATCCAAATATTGGCCGACATGCTTTAAGACAGCTATTAGGCCTCCATGGGAATTGATTGAGGAAGCTTTTGCTTCCTCAATCAAATATATTGATAAGGTAATAGATTATCCAGCCTGTTAAAAATCCATCAAAAAACGCCCAAATGATTCCTACAAAAATCCCTTTTAAATTTTTAGTAGAAAAGCCTAAGTAAACCAATTTTATTTTGTCTAATATTAAATTGCAAAATTTGTTATTTTCAAAAAGTATTAACAGGCAAAATGTAATTGTGTATAATGAAGCTGCAATCATAGCGATTTTCATGGTATAATTATAAAAGAAAAAAAGAAAATAGAAAAGGAGTTATCTTATGAAAAGGATTTTATTTTTGTTCCTGATATTTTTAATATCTTGTGTATCTAAAACTGACCCTTATAAATTGAAATATATATGGCAGCCAGAATCCGATTATGGAAGGGAATTGAAATCGATATATGTGGCCGAGCTTTTGTCTGTCTATGAAAATATTAAATTAACCGGTTTAAAGGTGCAGGAAAAAGGGATAGGTTTTACAACCTCGCTGGAATGTGAAGGGAAAGATATCTGTGATGACAATAAATTTTATATGTTTATAATTTTACAAAATGGTGAGCTTAATAGTTTACGTTACAAAGATTATGAAAAACGTAAATCTAAGATGTTTAAGAAATATGGAAAAGATATTAAATACTTATTGAAAACAAGCAAGTTAGATAATTTGTTAAAAAATAAAGATTTTGGCGGATTTATAATTGATCTTAACTGGACTTTTAGGGATTTAAAGCATATTACAAAGCCGGTTTTTGAAAGTTATAAATATGAAATAAAAAAAGATGAAATAATGTAGTGGGAAAATTTAAAACACATGTAAAAACACTTTGAAAAATTATCGAAAGAAGTATATTCCAATATGCGCATATATGAATAAATAAACATGGAGGTCAAAATGGAAAAAGTTGTAATCGTGGGTGGTGGCCCTGCTGGAAGAGTGGTTGTTCATTCTTTGTATGCAGCGAAAAAAGAGTATGATGTGGTGTTAATAAAAGATGAAGAAATTAATGTAAACAGGTGTTCTGTTCCTTATGGAATAGTTGATAAAAAACCGGTGGAAAAATATTGTATTTCTGATTCTCTTATTACTGAATTTGGAGCAAAGCTTGTTATTGATACTGTAGTCGAAATAAATAAAGAGGAGAATTTCGTTGTAACTGAAAAGGGGCAAAAATTTAATTATGATTATCTTCTTTTGGCTACAGGTTCAAAACCTATTATCCTACCCATTCCGGGGATTGATTTGGATAATATAACATCAGTACGTTCGAAAGCAGATTTGGAAAGGCTGAGAAAATATGCAAAAGAATATAAGAAATGTGTTGTTGTAGGTGGTGGATATATTGGTGTTGAAGTTGCTGTGGTGTTAAAAAAATTGGGTCTTGATGTGACGATAGTGGAGATGTTACCTCATATATTGTTAGCCACTATGGATGATGACTTTGCCGAGATAATAGAAAATCATGTAAAAGAAAAAGGTATAAACGTGATGACAGGAGCAAAAGTTGTTGAGTTTGCGGGTAGTGAAGGGAAAGTAAAACAGGTTATTTTGGAAAATGGTGAGAGAATTGATGCTGATTTTGTCATTGTTTCGGTTGGTGTTGTTCCAAATACCGAATTGGCTGAAAAATCAGGTATAGAAGTTTCAAAATTTGGTGTTGTGACCGATGATTATTTAAGAACAAGTGTGGAAAATATTTTTGCTGCGGGAGATTGTGCTGAGAAGAAATCTTTTATTACCAAAAAGCCTACTAGGGGTGAGTTTGGCACAAATGCTGTTTTTATGAGTAAGGTTGTAGGAGCCAATATCCAAGGTAAAAATGTAATTTTTCCTGGTGTAATAAATGCAAACGCATCCACTGCTTTTGAATATAGTTTTGGCTCTGCCGGATTAATTCAAAAAATGGCTGAAAAAGAGGGGCTGGATATTGTTGTAGGTGAATCTGAAGTTTTAGATATGTATCCGATGATGGATGGAGTGGATAAAATTAAGACGAAATTGGTTTTTGACAGAAAAACAGGAAAATTAATTGGTGGTTCGGTGTTGAGAAAGGGGCATTGCACTGCTAACAATGTGGATTTTATCTCTTTTGCAATCCAAATGGGAGCCACCATCGAAGATATTATGAAGTATCAATATGCTACGCATCCCGAATTGGCTGCAAAACCTTCTGATAACACTTATATGTTTGCAGCAAGGGATGCTTTAAGCAAAATGTAGAAAATTTAGAAGGGGGGATAATCCCCTTTTTATGTTTTGTGTAGGTATCCGTATAGGGATATTTCAAGAAAATCTTTTTCAGTTTTCAAGAAAACTCCTGAGCCTTTTTCTACAATACCTATTTCATAAACTTTTTTCGGAACAATTTTTAAGAACGTTTCATAATATTTTTTATCGATGGTAAAAGTGAGTGCATATTCTTCGCCAGATTTCAAAATTTCATCTGTTGATACTGAAATGTTTTCAGCAACAGGTATTTTATTTTTATCAATTATAATTTTTACTTTGCTTGTATCAGCAATAGATGCCAAATCTACTCCAAGTCCGTCACTAATATCTGTACAACTTGTAACAAAAGGTAAAGTCCCCAGAAACTTACCGAGCTCTACTTCAGCTTCAAGATGATAATGTTCTGTAACGAAATCTCCTCCCAGTTCTTTGTTTAAGTAATAAATGGATTTTCCAAGAGGGCGAGATACAAAAACTATATCTCCGGGTTTTGCTCCTTTTCTTGTAAGTAAAAATTTGTTTTTTCTCCCAATGATTGTAACAGAGATGAAAAGTAATGCTGATTTTGAAAGGTCACCACCAATTAGATCGAGCTTATAATGGTCAAGTGCTTTCTCCAAAGCTTTTAAAAGGTCAGCATCATCAATATAATCGGGTAAGCCAAGTCCCAGTAAAAGATATTTAGCCTCTGCTCCCATTGCAGCTATGTCGCTAACATTTGAGGTGACGGCTTTGAGGATTATATCATTCAGATTATTTCTATAAATGAAATGTACGTTTTCGATAAGTATATCTTTTGAAATGATAAAATCTTGTAAAACTGCAGCATCATCAGTAAGATTCAATGATATTGATTTGTCTTTTGACAGGTTACGAAGTTTTTTTATTAAACTTTTTTCATCCATTATAGAAACTCAAGATTTCTTTTACTTTTTCAAATGGTTTTTTTGAAGCGCATATATAAGAGCTTATGGCAAAACCATCTATTTCTATGTTATTAAAATTGGAAATATTATCCCCTTTTATTCCACCTATGGCAACAGCAGGCATATTTGCTTTTTTGATAAGATTGATATAATCGTCCTTGCTTAAAACAGGTCTTAAATCTTCCTTAGTATTTGTTTGAAAAGCAGGACCTATCCCGATGTAATCCGCAGGTATGTCGTTTGCATAACGTATATCAGATTCGGTATTGCAAGAATAACCAATAATTAAATTAGGATATTTTTCTTTGACTACTTTTGCCGGAATATCCTTGACACCAAGATGAACACCATCAGCTTCAAGAACAATCGCCAAGTCTACTCTATCATTTACAATGAATAAAGCATCTTTGTTATTTAATATTTTTTTTATTTTTAAGCCTATTAAGTAGTTTTCTCTTGCAGTTTTGTATTTGTTACGAAGCTGGAAAGCTCTGGCTCCAGCTTCGTAACATTGAAGGATAAACTCTTCTAAAGGTAATTTTAGAAAATCAGTTTCTAAAATAATATAGCATTTTAAATAGTTGGCAATTTTTGGTCTATTTTTACTGCACATAATCTTCCACACATGGTGCAGGAATTTATATCCCTATTTTTTTGAAACTTTTCTCTTGCCCTTTTTGGGTCAATTGCAAGCGAGAACATACCTTCCCAATTAAGCTCTTTTCTATATTTGCTCATCTGTAAATCTCTTTCAAAGGCACCTGGAACACCTTTTGCAATATCTGCAATATGAGCAGCAATTTTTGATGCAATTACCCCTTGGTATACATCCTCTTCATCTGGAAGACACAAATGTTCAGCAGGGGTTACATAACATAGAAAGTCAGCGCCCACTGAACCTGCAATTGCTCCCCCTATGGCACTTGTTATATGGTCGTATCCTGGAGCAATATCAGTGGGAAGAGGTCCTAAAATATAAAATGGTGCTTCATCGCAGAGTCTTTTTTCTAATAAAATATTTGCCTCAATCTGGTTTATTGGGACATGTCCTGGGCCTTCAATCATAGCCTGTACATTCTTTTCTCTTGCCCTTTTTGCAAGTTCACCAAGGATAATAAGCTCATCTATTTGGGCTCTGTCTGTAGCATCTGCAATAGCACCAGGTCTGAAACCATCTCCAAGACTCAACGTCACATCATATTTATAAGCAATTTCAAGTAAATCATCAAAATATTCATAAAGGGGGTTTTCTTTTTTATTTCTTCTTATCCAGTCTGCTAAAATAGATCCACCTCTACTAACAATACCACACACTCTGTCTGTTCTGTCCATTCTTTCGACAGATTCTTTTGTGACACCACAGTGAACAGTTATATAATCTATCCCTTGCTTACATTGTTCTTCGATAGATTTAAATAATGTATCTGGATCCATTTTATAAGTAGGTATATCTTGTTCAGCTAATTTTGCTGCAACAGCATAAATAGGTACTGCACCAACCATAACTGTGGAGTGTTCTAAAATTGCTTCTCTAATAGCCTGCAAGTCTCCACCTGTGGATAAATCCATGACGCTGTCAGCACCTGCTTCAATGGCCACTTTCAATTTATTAATTTCTCTTTCGATGGATGGACAATCTATGCTTGTACCGATATTTGCATTTATTTTTGTTCTCAATTTCTTACCAATTCCCATTACATTAGGGAAATCGTGATTTTTATTTTTAGGAATAACAACTTTACCTTGAGCTACCAGTTCACGTAGTTCATTAGGTGAAATCTTTTCATCTTTTGCGATTTTTTCCATTTCTTTGGTTATAATTCCTTTTTTTGCAGCTTCGATTTGGGTCATCTTTTACTCCTTTCTAAAAAAAAATCCTTTCCGCCGCAGAGACGGAAAGGATTATTGTTTCCTTCACCGTTTCCCTGCGCCGGAATTACCCGGATCAGGTTCAAGGGGTATTTTCTCAGCCCCATAAAAGGAGCACCCCCACGGTGAAATTTATAATAGTTTAAAATTTTAAAAATTCAACAAAATAATTTATTGATTTTGCATAAAAAAGGGGTATCGACGTACTACTAAACATGTTTTCAAATCTTTACTTGTTAATTTTTCGGATACCTAAATATTTTTTTAAATCATTTATTTTTACTTCTAAACTGTTTTTAGTGCCTATACTATTGAGTTCTAACAAATCTTCGAAAACCTTATAATTAATATTTTTTAGTAATCTTTTTTGTGTCCTATTTTTTCCATTTTGTTTGATTTAGGAGTATTACTATTGTTAGGTGGGATTCAAACTGTGGTGAAAATGAGAAGACATCATTTACCTAAATCTTTCTAGATCTTTCTTAGTTGTAATTATGACATATTGTTTTGAATGGTCTATATTATAAAATGTGTTTTTGTATTATTAAAAATAAGTTTAATATTATCCTTTTTTGTTTTAAAATGATTATCTTCAATATATGTTTTTGATAATTATCCTCCATTTATTGATGTTATAATAATGACTGCGAGTGATAAATAATGGGGTAAAACTAACAATATTAGAAATTTTACCATATATAACCTTCTTTTATTTTTTAAACTATATCATAACATCTACAAAAGTTATTTTATTGTGATGAATAGTTGTTCAGTATGCCTTTAAAAACAAAAAACGGTTTTACTATAAAGGTGTGATTTATTATAGACAACAAAATAATTTTGTGTTATAAAAACAAATTGTATACAGTATACCATAATGATCGGAGAGGCTTATGGCAAAAGTTTACTATGGTTTCTGGAAAGACCAAATAATAGATAACAGAAATAAGCCGTACGAGGAGTGGACGGACGCTCCGCTAAAGATAGACGATGAATTTAATGGTAAGAAATTAAAAGTTTTCGTCAATTGGAACGGTTTTTTAGTTTTTGATAAAGATGTGGATCTTTTAGATGTTCTCACAAAGTACATGTATGAAATTAGTGGCTTTGGTTGTTGTGGTAGATGTTTTCCAGGTAGGATGGGAACAAGAATTTTGGCCGAGCAGTTGCAAAAAATAAAGAATGATGGTTTTAAAGAAGAAGATATTAAATTGGCATACGATATAGCTTATTCAATATATGTCTCTGCGAAATGTACCGTAGCTCCCACAGCTACTGTACCGGTAAGGCAGTTTTTGAAAAACTTTATGGAAGAGGAGTTCAAGGGAGTAATTCAAGGTGAAAACAGCAAAGAACTTGAATATGTTAAGCATTTGACTGCACCTTGTACTGCAGGGTGTCCTGCAAATGTTAAGATACCAGAGTTTATTGAAGCAATTAAGGATCATAGGTTTTTAGAGGCTTTAAAAATTATAAGGACTACTATGCCCTTACCCGGCGTATGTGGTAGGGTTTGTCCTCACCCTTGTGAAGCTAATTGTAGACGTGGTTTGGTGGATGATCCTGTAAATATTATGGTATTAAAAAGAACTCCATGGGATTACGAATATTATCATCATAAAGAGCCTGATATTGAAAAAATAAGAGATGAAGAAACAGGTAAAAAAGTTGCCATCGTGGGAGCAGGACCTGCTGGTCTTACGGCTGCTTATTATTTGGCATTGATGGGGCATCAGGTAAAAATTTATGAGATGCTTCCAGAGCCAGGTGGTATGGTTGCTGTGGGTATTCCTGATTATAGACAGCCAAGACACCTTTTGAGACGAGAGGTTGAAATAGTTCAGTCTTTAGGTGTTGAGATACAGTATAATACAAAACTTGGTAAGGATATATTTTTAAAGGATTTAAAAGAGCAATATGATGCTGTTTTACTTGCAATCGGAGCTTTTAAAAGCCGTGATATGGGTGTGGAAGGTGAAAAGGACGGTTATAAGGGTGTAATGGATAGTGGTATTGGCTTCTTGAGACGTGTGTCATTGGGTGAGCCCGTTGAAATTGGTGATAGAGTAGTGGTTGTTGGTGGTGGTAATACTGCAATAGACTGTGTAAGGACTGCTTTAAGGCTTGGTAGTAGCGATGTAAATCTGGTTTATCGTCGTTCACGTGCTGAGATGCCTGCTGAGGATTACGAAGTAGTTGATGCAGAGGAAGAAGGTGTTAAATTTCATTTCCTTTGCAATCCAGTGAAGCTTATTGCTGAAGATGGTAAGCTTGTGGGTGTGGAATGTGTTAGGATGAAGCTTGGTGAGCCTGATGAGTCAGGTAGAAGAAGGCCTGAGCCTATTCCTGGTTCTAATTTTGTAATTGAATGCGATACGATTATTCCTGCTATTGGGCAATTCCCTGATTTAAGCTTTTTAAGTGAAGAGGATGGAATTCAAGTAACAAGATGGAATACAATAGCTGTTAAAGAAGATCTGTATATGACTGACGTGCCAGGTATTTTTGCCGCTGGTGACTGTGAGTGGGGTCCTGCTACAGTGGTTAAAGCTATTGGCGCTGCAAGATGGGCAGCAAAAATGATAGATAGATATCTTATGGAAGGTGAGCCATATCTAACGGATGAGGAGAAATTAGAGCTGACTTTGTATAAGAATAAAGTGTTTGAAAAAGATGAGAGGATTCAAGAAACACATACAATTCCAAGAGTTCACCAAGAGAAGTTGCCACCTGAAGTTAGGGTTAGAAATTTTGAGGAAATTGAGAAACCGTATACTGAGAATCAAGCATATTTGGAAGCTACAAGATGTTTGAGATGTATTAGAATGGCAATGGTTGGTTTGGATAAATAAATATTAGGGGTATTGATATGGCACAGATTTTTATAAATGATAAACCTTACGAGTTTAAAGAAGGGGAAACCATATTAGATATTGCTAGAAGAAACGATATTTATATCCCTGTGATGTGTTATTTGAAAGATATTACCCCTACTGGAGCATGTAGGCTTTGTTTGGTACAGGTTGAAGGTATTGAAAAGCCTGTTGCTTCTTGCGTGACCTACGCTACCGATGGTATGAAAGTATACACTGATACCGAAGATGTTATTAAACAAAGAAAGAGAAATCTTGAGTTTATTTTAATAAAACATCCTCTTGATTGTCCTGTATGTGATAAAGCTGGTGAATGTATGCTTCAGGATACAACTTATGAATTTGGTATAAATGAGGAGTCTATTAAGTCTGTAAAACCGAATAAGCCCAAATTTGATTGGGAAATGATAATTCATGATGCAAATTTATGTGTACTATGCGAAAGATGTGTGAAAGTTTGTCACGAGATTACCGGGTGTAGTGCTTTGAAAATTAAGGAGAGGGGCTATAACAATCTAATTACTACAGCCAATGATGCAGGCCTGCAGTGCGATTTCTGCGGGCTTTGCGTTGATTTCTGCCCTGTTGGGGCATTGCTTGATAAGCCATATAAACACAGTGTAAGAAACTGGGATTTGGAATATGTAGAGACTACGTGTAATTATTGTCCGGTTGGATGTTCTGTCAAATATGGAAAGCATGAAAATATCATTTATAAGAGCTCAAAAGTAGAAGATAGTTATATTTGTTCCTTAGGAAGATATGCTTATAAATACACTGAACATGAAGATAGAGTAAAAACTCCTCTTATAAAGGCCGATGGTGAGTTAAAAGAGGTTGAGTGGACTGCTGCAATTGATAATATAAAAACTAAATTGGATGAGATTGTTGATAGATATGGCAATGACAGTATTGCTTTTATTTTAGGAAGCAGACTTTCTAATGAGGCACTTGTTAATTATAAGGTATTGGCTGATGGATTAGGAGTGAAGAAGATTGTATCAGATTTATCTTTTTATCACCCTGAGTTTTTCAATTTATATCATAAAAAGTTTAACAGTTATGAGGTTGTAGGCAGACTTGATGATATTAAAGATTCAGACTTAATATTTGTAATTGGGGCTGATCTTGCAAGGGAATCACTTGGAATCAAATGGAAAGTGATGAATGCTGTTATTCATAACGACTCAAAACTGGTAACAATAGGGCTTAAAAAGTATGAATATGATTATTTTACTGATGCGTCAATTTTAGCAGATTATGGTGATTTTGCGAAAGTTTTTCATGATATTATTAATTCTGATAATAAGATATATGAAGATATTAGAGGGTATATTAATAAAGCTAAAAAGATATCCTTTATTGTAGGTAATGAATATCTAGAAGCTGAATCTCAAAAAGAGTCAGTATTTGCATTTGTGGACTATGTGGGTGAAGATAAACTTAAATCTTTCTTTTATACCTTTGATAAACCTAATGTAGTAGCAAGCTTTTCTTTGGGTGTTTACGGTAATTACAGTGCTGATGAGTTGATTGAGGATATTGATAGAGGAAAAGTTAAATGTTTGATTGTTGCTGATTTTTATCCTTTTAATACAAAGGGTAATTATAAAAGGTTGAGAGATCTGGTTGGTAAAGTAGAATATTTTGTAAGTATAGATCTATTTAAGAATGATTTTAACAAGGGAGCTAATGTTATTTTACCTGTTCTTTCGCATCTTGAAAGTGAAGGAACTTTTACCACTATTGATGGCAGAATTGTAAAATATCAAAAAGTGATTGAACCTGAATTAGATGCAAAAAGTGATGTGGAGATTGCTTATTTGATAGGTTTTGCTAAAGGGTTGCAGCTTGAAAGCTATCCTAAGGCAGTTTGGGATAATGAAATTAAAGGTAAAAACGGTTATCCTGATGCTACCTACGATGAGATAAACGGATTACTTTATAAAGATAAAGATTACAATGTGAATAAAATAGAATATACTTATAAAGAGCAACCTAAAGGGACAAAAGAAGTATATGTAAACGCAAGATATCATAATAACTATTTATCTACAAAAGCTGCAATTGAAAAGAAATCTGATGAAACATATAGAAGATATTATTTTGATGTGGATAGATCTGTGGTTGTTGGTGAAGATGCAAAATGTAATATCCCAAACTGTAGTTTAGACAAAAATATAGCTAAAGGTATTGTTTTAATTCCAAAAAACTAAAAGGAGCTATTTAGCTCCTTTTTCTTGCATATCTGTTTTCCCTAAAACATATATGAATGAGATTTTTGTAAAAGAGCAGTAATTTTATGAACATTATCAGTATGTTACGCACTATATACAGAGGAAAATATTTTTCTCATCGTATATTAGAAATATGAAGAAAATGGTTAACAAAAGATTAAAAACAGCTTATGTAATTTATAGAGCACTGAAGGTGATAAAGGACTTTTTCTCATTGGTTGGAAGAAACCGTCGAGAATGTTGTCCCCACCTTCAGCTTTCCAAATACTGGACGGAACATTAGTTGCGAACCTGTATTATGTTGCGATGATAGTATAAAGGGAAGCAAAGCTCAAGAAAAAAAAGAGGGAGAGCTTATCAGATGAAGAGATTTGATAAGGTAGTGGGCATTGATGTGTCAAAATCGAAATTGTCGATAAGTTTTTATGATGGTATGACACACAATTATTACGAGACGAGCAATAATATAAGATCTTTTACGAAGGAATTTCTTGAGAAAGTAGAAGTAGAGGATTGGTCGAAAGTACTTTTTATGCTTGAGAGTACGGGTGTATATCATTTGAAATTAGCTACGTATTTGAGTAAGGATTTAGGTTATGTAGTGAGTGTAGCAAATCCTATGTCGATAAAGAGGTATTCGGACATGCAATTGAGGAAGGCCAAGACAGACCGTACAGACTCCAAATTAATAGCCGAATTTGGCTTAGAGCATGGTCATAGATGGATATTTAATCATAGGGATGATTTTTATTACGAGATAGATAGTCGATTAAAAGCGATAGAGGATTTTCATGAGCAGATAAATAGATTGAGTAGTCAGATAGAGGGGTTGCAACATTTACCATATGAACAATCAGAAATTATAGTTTGTTATCGAGAGATAATTGATGTTTATAAGCAGAAGATTAAGAAATTGGAAAGAGAGTTAGAGTTTTTATTGAGAGAGCGTTACAAGTCGAGTTATGAGCTAATCAGTAGTATTCCTGGGGTTGGGTTAAAGTTATCGTCGATAGTGTTAGGTAAGTTGGAGTGTTTTCATAATTTTAAGAGGGCGAAAGAAATTGTGAGTTATATAGGCTTATGTCCGGATATTAAGGAGTCAGGGACCTCTGTGAGAGGTAGTGGTCGTATATCAAGGCGGGGTAATGTATACATAAGGAGGATATTGTATTTATGTGCGTTGTCAGCGATTCGTTATAATAAATTTTGTTCAGATTTGTATAAAAGACTTTTATCATCAGGTAAGGCGAAGAAATTGGCAATAATAGCGGTAGCAAATAAACTGATAAGGCAAATATTCGGAGTGTTAAAGAGTGGAAGGCCGTATGATCCTAATTATTTGGAAAATTTAACAAGGGTTGCAAAAAATGTTTGACATTAAACACGGAACATTCTCGTGGCACGTCCGGTGCCACTTGCGAGGCAGGTTTCTCAAAAATCGCCATCCATGGCGATTTTTTGGAAACCTAAACCCGAAAAATATTTTCCTCTGTATTAGAAAATGTTATTTTGTGAATTTTGGGATGGCGCCAGTAATAATTTTTCTTGAAAAATGAGGTTTTATGTTTATTATATTTAGTGAAAAATTATTAGCACTCGGAGGTGGGTGATGCCAATTTATGAATACAAATGCAAAGAATGCGGCAACGTGTTTGAATTAATGGAAAGTATTAATTCAGATGTGTATGAGAGAAAGTGCGTGAAGTGTGGCGGTACAGCCAAAAGGATTATTTCTTTATCAAGTTTTCATCTGAAAGGTTCTGGTTGGTATGTGACAGATTATAAAAATAACAAAGGATCCGGTTCTAAGACAAAAAGTGAAAATACAAGTTGCGGGTCCGGATCAAAAGAAGCTTGCTCAACTTGTGCAGCATCACAAAATAATTAGTTACTGCTGAAAAAGTGTATTTTATTGATAAATAGAAAATTATTCATTTGTGATATTTGCAAAGATGATACTTAAAGGGGGCAAGCCCCCTTTAGAACCCCCTATAAAGAAAATAAAATGGATAAGAATTTGTTTATTATTTTTTACATAAATTAGTTTTCTAACGAAAACTAATTTAGGGGGCAAGCCCCCTTTAGAACCCCCGAAAAGGTTTAGAGTTTACAATAAATTATATAAGATAACAGATTTTAATAATTGATGGATAACAATCAGTATAATAAGGAAAAACATATTAACTATTAATTAGTTGCCACTTTTTCAGTGGCAACTAATTAGTTAGCCCATTATTCGGGCTAACTATTTTTATCATTAAAATCTATTTGTTCTCTTGTTTCCTTAATTATTTTCCATGAACCTTTTATTTGTTTCATATAAGTCGTACAAAACTGGACGATTTTTTCTTGATCATCTAAAATGTACTCGAAAAAAGTGACTTTTGATAAGCTACTTTTAATGTTTTCATCAAGAATCTGAATTTTTTCAATTTTTATCTGTTTTGAAAAATTGTTCATGAATGTGATGTAATCGGTAAGTGATGGGTGCATTTGTTTAAAGAGACTGCTATCATCGTAAAGCTCATAGATATCTTGAAAACGCTTTTCTTCAAGAAGTTTTTGGCGATAAATGATTATTTCAGCTGGACGCATGTTTTAATTTCTTCTTAAAAATTTTGTAAAAAATTTTATCGAGAAGAGGTTGGAATGTTTTTCTGTTCAATGCAGAGATAAAAACTGCTTCAGGATACTCTTTTTTTCTTTCTTTTAAAGTTTCATCATCAATTAAATCAATTTTGTTGAAAACAAGGATGGTGTCCATATCCTTAAGATTAAGCTCTTCGAGTATTTTATTTACACTTTCAATTTGTTTTTCATAATTTTTGTTTGAAATATCGACTACATGCAACAAAAGATCTGCATCATAAAGCTCTTCCAGAGTAGATTTGAAAGCATCTTTTAAATCTTCAGGCAAATCTCTAATAAAACCGACCGTATCAGTAATTATTATTTCTTTTTCTTCAGGAAAACGAAGCCTTTTAGAACTGGTATCTAAGGTGGCAAACATCAAATTGTCGGCGTATATGTTGCTATTTGTCAGGCTATTGATTAATGTTGTTTTTCCAGCATTAGTGTATCCTACAATGGATACTGTGGGGATATCCCTTTTAGTTCTTTTTTTCCGTTGGATATCTCTTGTTTTTTCTATCTGTTTTAGTTTTCTGGTTAAAAAGGCAATTTTGTCTTTAATTCTACGTCTATCTATTTCCAACTTTGTTTCGCCGGGACCTCTTCCTCCAATACCACCGGTAAGACGTGACAGGGAATCATCTTTTACACTTAATCTTGGCATTAGGTATTTTAATTGAGCAAGCTCTACTTTTAATTTCCCTTCGTTGGAGTGGGCTCTTTTGGCAAAAATATCTAGGATTAGCTGAGTTCTATCCATGATTTTAATTTCTACTAACTTACTTATTTCACGTGCTTGTGAAGGAGTAAGGTTATTGTCAAAAATTATGTAATCTACTCCAAGTTGATAAGCCCGGATTGCGATATTTTTTAACTTTCCAATTCCTAAGATGTATTTTGGATCAACTTTCTGCTTTATTTGGTATATTGTGTCAACAACATTTAAACCTGCACTTCTTGCAAGCTCTTTTAATTCTAATAAGGATTCTTTTGCTTCTTCCTTATTTTTAAAACATCCCACAAGAAATGCATTATTTTCCTTTTTTATCTGAAAAAGTGAAATACTTTTTTCTTCAATCTCTTTTTCCAAATTTTTAATAAATTCTGAAAAATTTGTCTTTTGGTTGTAAACATCAGTTTCATCCAAAATGTTATATATATTATTTTCTCTATTTGGTGGTAAAAGAAATGCAGTTTCGATTTTTGCTGGTAGACCTTCTTGATTTATAAGAATTGCTGATACTGCGTCAAGTCGAAGCATTGCAAGGTCAGTAATATCATCTTCAGTTAATCCTTCATTGTAAAGATGTGTATGAACTAATCTTAATCCCCTGAGTTTTCCCGGTACTAATCTAAATCTTTTGAGTTCAGGTATAAAAATCGATTTGTTGTCACCTACAATAACATATTGAATTTCATTATATCTATCAATCAAAAGCCCAATTTGTCTATTAATTTCTTTTGAAAGCAAGGACAACCGTTTTGCTAATTCAGGTGAAATAATAAAATCAGTTTTAAACTTTTTCCTATTAAGCTTTTCTAATTTTTTGATAATACTTTGTTTTAAATCTTTAGTATTTCCTGATAATATGATAACCTCCTAATGATATCTTATAAAAGTATTATAGTCAGTTGCAAAACTTTTGCAACTGACTTATAATTTTAACAAGTATTTCAGTAGGGGTGGAAGATGATAAATCCATTTGATGCTTTGGATTTGATACTATCAAATGTCGAGGAAGTTGGGTATGAAGTTATTCCTGTGTTTGATGCTATGAATAGAGTTGCTTATGAAAATGTTAAATCAAAGGTAAATTTACCCGGATTTGATAATTCGGCTATGGATGGATTTGCTTTTAAGTATGAAGATTTAGAAAAATGTAACGGTAAATTTCAAATTCAAGGGACAATTTCTGCTGGTGATTTTAATGATTATAAAATTGAAAATGATTGTGAATGCTACAGGATAATGACTGGTGCTAAAGTGCCTGAGGGTGCTGATACTGTGGTGGAATTTGAAAAAGTCGATGAAAAGGATGGTTTTATTATTTTACAGGATGAAATAAAAAGAGGGAAAAATGTTAGAAAAATTGGTGAAGATATAAAGGTGGGTGATGAGATAGATATAAAGGGGAAATTTTTAAAGTCGTGGGATATTTCGAGATTGATTAGTTGTGGTATTTTTAATGTTAAAGTGTACAGACGTTTGAAGGTAGCGGTTGTGGCTACTGGTGATGAGCTATTAGTTCCAGGTGAAATTCCCAATAGTGAAAAGATTTATGATGCAAATAGTTATAATATAAAGCTTTTACTTCAAAATTACGGTATCGATGCATCCTATTTTGGTGTTGCAAAAGATGATTCGGATGAGTTTTTGAAGCTATTTGACCAATTTAAGGATTACGATGCGGTTATTAGTAGTGCTGGTATCTCTTTTGGGGATTTTGATGTTGTTACCAATGCTTTTGAGAAGAGAGGAACCAAATGGTTATTTAAAAATGTTAAACAGAAACCTGGCAAACCTTTCTCTTTTGCGTTAATTGATGGGAAAATACCGTTTTTTGCTTTACCTGGAAATCCTGTAAGTGCTTTTTTCTGTACGTTTTTTTATGTATTACCTGTGTTAAGAAAAATGCTTGGATTCAAAAAATATACAAACAGTTTTGTGTATGCAAAGCTTATGGGTAATATGACGAAAAAAAATAAACGTTTTCATTTTAATCGTGTAAGTGTAAAATTAAATGATGGAGAGTTTTTGGCTTTTCCTTTCAGAACACAGGATTCACACGTGATAAGTTCCATATTTTTCGGTAATGCGTTTGCGGTGATAGAAGATGAAAGGGTTGGTGAGATACCCGCAGGGGAAAGATTGAAATGTTATCTTTATGATCATGAGTCAATTTTTTAAAAAGTATGATAAGCTGTATGAAGATGATGATATATTGGTGGTTTGCAAGGATCATGGTGTTCTTGTAATCCCTGACAGGTATGATAAGGATCTGTTTAATTTGAAAAATCATTTTGATGATGTGTATGGTAAGATTTTCGTAGTTCATCGTCTTGATGCTGGTACGGGTGGCTTGGTTGTTTTTGCAAAAAACAGTTTTGCCCATAAAAAATTATCACTGCAGTTTCAAAATAATGCAGTAAAAAAGAAATATTTTTGCATTACTGAGGGGGTGTTAAAATATCCGTTTACGACATTGTTGCCCATATCAAAGCGAAACTATCATGGTAAGTATAAAATCAATTTTAAGAGTGGTAGAAAATCGATAACAACTTTTTATCCGCTATCTTATAATGAAAGATATTCCTTTGTTGAAGCTGTTCCGAAAACGGGTAGATCACATCAGATAAGAGTTCATTTAAAGGCCTATAAAACTCCGCTGATGCAAGATTATTTGTACAATAAAAAGATTGATGATAAAAGATTAACACTTTTTGCGTATTTTTTGGAATTTGAACATCCAGCAACAGGAAAAACCGTTCAATTTAAAGCAAAGTTATTTGATTTTATGGAAGAAAAATTAAAAGAAGCTGGATTATCTTATTTATAAGATAGCGCTTTATCAGGAGATGAGAAAATGAGATTAGTTGTGGTTGATTCAGAAAGATGTGTAGGATGTCAAAGTTGTATGTTTGCTTGTTCAAGAAGTCATGGGGAAGCAGGTTTGTCAAAAACTTGTATCATGGTCAGGTCTGTTGGGGGGATGGAGTATGGTTTTGTTATTGTTGTATGTAGGGCTTGTGAAAATCCGTCTTGTATAAAAGTTTGTCCTACTAATGCTTTAAGTCGGAGGGGAAGAGGTGGGGTTCATCTGGATATTTCAAAATGTATAGGATGTGGGAATTGTCGTGATGCATGTCCAATTGGTGCGGTTTTTTGGGATGATGAAATTAATAAACCGATGATTTGTTCGCATTGCGGTTATTGTGTAAACTTTTGTCCTCATGGTGTTTTAAAAATGGAAAAAGGGGAGGGGAGACATGCTTAAAAATGATTCATTTGCTAATGTTCTTTACATAGATCTTACCGAAAAACGGTTCTGGATTGAGAGAAGGGAAGATCTTTTTAACGAGAATATAGGTGGTTCAGGTGTCGCTATTTCTCTTCTTCATGAAGAATGTCCGGAAAATTGTGATCCCTTATCGCCAGAAAATCCTATTATTTTTGCAGTGGGACCTTTAACCGGATTATTCCCTTTGGCATCAAAAACCGTTGCTATGTTTAAGTCTCCTCATACAAATAATCTTGGTGAAAGTCATTGCGGTGGACGAAGTGCTATTGCCATTCGAATGGCCGGTTATGGAGCGATTGTTATAAGAGGTAGAAGCGATTTCCCCGTGTATATTGCCATTCATGGGAATAAGGTTTATTTCCGTGATGCTTCCGCTCTTTGGGGTATGAGGAGTAGTTTTACAGCTGGAAGGATAATAAGGGAAAAAGAGCCGGGAGAGGGATTAAGAACGATAATGCGTATCGGCAGGGCCGGGGAAAAACAGGTATCATATGCGTGTGTAACTACAGAAACTTATCGCCATTTTGGTAGACTTGGTTTAGGTGCTGTATTTGGTAGCAAAAATCTAAAAGCGATAATTATTTCAGGAAAAAGGTCTTTACCTGTTGTTGATAACAAACAATACAAAAGGCTCTATTCGGATATTTACAAAGTCGCTGTTTCAACACCGGCAATGAAAAAATACCATGATTTGGGGACGCCACAAAATGTTCTTCCTTTAAATGAGCTTGGAGGATTGCCCACTCGTAATTTGAAAGAGACAAGATTTGAAAAGGCAAGAGAATTGTCGGGGGAAAATTTTGCTGAGAATTATCTTGGGAGAAGGATTGCTTGCGCTCATTGTCCTGTGGGGTGTGTTCATATAGCAGTTTTGAGAGATCCTTATGGGGACGAGCCATATTTTTATAAAACATCCATGATTTCTTACGATTATGAACCGATTTATGCATTGGGATTTATGCTTGGTTTACCGGATGTTCCAAGTTTTCTAAAATTGATGGATAAAATTGAAGTTCTCGGGCTTGATGTAATGAGTGCCGGAGTTATTCTCGCTTGGGCAACTGAAGCTTTAGAACGTGGTATAATTTCTATTAAAGAAACAATGGGTGTAGAGTTTAAGTGGGGGGAACTTGACCAGTATCTAAAAGCTATTGATTTAATAGTGGAACAACCCAACGAATTTTATCAAGCTTTAGCGCGTGGAGTAGAGTATGCGTCTTCCAAATATGGAGGGAAAGATTTCGCTCTAGCTTTTGGTAAAAACGAAATGCCTGGCTATCATACGGGTCCGGCAGCACATTTGGGATATTCAATAGGTGCCAGACATAGCCATCTAGATAATGCCGGTTACAGTATAGACCAAAAAGTTCTTACGAAAAAGAGTTTAAGTCCAAGAGAGATGGCCGAAGCTCTAATTTCGGAAGAACAGTGGCGACAGATTTTATCAAGCTTGGTGATTTGTTTTTTTGCCAGAGAAGTATATAAGCCTGAAATTGTATCTGAATCATTAAAAGTTGCAGGTTTCGAATTGGGGATAGATGAATTAAAAGAGATTGGTAAAAAGATTTTTTATGAAAAATATAAATTTAAGTTTAGAGAAGGGTTTTCTTTTGATTCTCTTAGATTACCTAAAAGAATTTTTGAAACACCATCACCTTTGGGTAAATTGGATGAAGGATATATGCGTAGTGTGTTAGAGCATGTTAAAGAAATAATTAAATAGTTAGCCCTTTTTATGGGCTAATTTTTTTAAAGGTTAGAGTTTTGTTAAACTCTGTTTTTTCTGATTTCCATATCGATAAATTGACCAAAAATCAATGTGATGAGACTTAAAAAAGCACCCAATAAAAAGGATATTTTATAGTCAATGCTCCATAAAATACCGCCAATGACAGGGAAAATTACTGCTGCAATGTGATTGATTGTGAAGCCCACAGCCATACTTGGGGCGATATCCTTTGGATCAGCAATTTTTTGAAAAAATGTCCTGATAGCTATAGCAAAGTTAAAGAATATATGATCTAAAATGTACATCAATCCAACAAGAATTTTAGAGTTTGAAAAGGCATAAATAGAAAAAATAATGATTAGAGAAAAATATTCCAAGCTTAAAACCTTTCTTTCTCCAAACCTATTGATGGCTTTTCCGATTAATGGATTGATGAAATAATTTATGAGGTTGTTAATTACAAAGAGTGCCGATATTTCAACAACGGAAAAATGGAATTTTTTTACCAATAAAAAAACAGAAAAGGCCACAAATATCTGTCTTCTTGCACCGGCAAATAATGTTAAGACATAAAATAACCAGTACTTTTTTCTAAAAATCATCTTTTTTCTTTGTGGTGGTAGGTCGTTTCTAGTGGGATCAAAAAAGAGTGTTATTACTCCTAAGATTACAATGAAAATTCCTATGGCTGTGAAGATTTGAGTATATGTAAAATATCTTACAATAAAGAACAGTATGACTCCGATAAAAATATTTGTAAGAGCGGCTATGGATCTGAGTTTTGCAAATACAAGTGGTGCTTCAGATGTGTTGAAATATTGTAATGTGAGTGACTGGTTAAGTGTTTCGTAGTAATGAAACCCGAATGACATCACTAATGTTGTAAAAATTATGCCGTAAAATGTGGGTAGATATCCGGTAAGTCCTATACCAATTCCTAAAATTATTATTGAAGTGGAAGCCAATCTGTGTTCGGAAAATATTAGCAAAAGATAAATCACTAAAAGAGCGAGAAAGCCCGGGATTTCTCTGACTGATTGTATCACACCGATGTGGAAACCTTCTAGTTTTGCAACTTCCACAGCAAAATTGTTAAACAGAGTTCTCCAACCTTGAAGACCTGAAAAAGCAGCTAGGGTTAGAATTAACAAGAAGATATACATTTTAAGACTTTCTTTAGAAAAGCTAAAATTTTTCATGGAAGAAAAATATATATCAAATTTTTTTTATGTAAACAAAAATTTATTAATATTTGACAAATTTCAGAAAAATTTAATATACTATAATATGTTTATCACATTTATCATCTTCTTATTTTATGGTCTTTCATTTTTTATCTTGGGATTTGCCATCTTATTAAAAGATAAGAGATTTAGTAGATTAAAAATAGCTAACCATCTAAATTACATAGCTTTTTTCGGGATTTTGCACGGTATCCATGAATGGATTGATTTGTATATTTTAATGGAAAAAAACTGTATAAAATTGGAATCTTTAATTAATTGGTATCAAATTAAATTTTTTATCTTACTGTTGTCGTTTTTATTTTTGTTATATTTTGGAATTAGTACCATATCCATATTAGCGAAGTTAGAAGTTTCAAAAATTTATAGATATCTTTTTTTGGCAATTGGTTTTGGATTGTCGTTAGTTATTTATTATAATTCAATAAAGATGAAGAATGATATTCTGATTAGATATGTGTTTGGTTTTTCATCTGCCGTTATATCTGGTGTGAGTTTTTTAATTATTTATGCAAAATTTAGAAGCAAGCATATATTTGGATACAAAAATCTAATGTTTTGTGGTTACTCATTTATTGGATATGGAATTTTTAGTGGTTTATTTCCTTCTAATTTTCATTTTGGGATTGTTTATGTAGCAATGATTAGAGGGATATTTGCCATATTAATATTTATTTTTCTTTTTAAATTCTTAAAAGTTTTCGATGATGAATATATCCAGCATATAGAAGATAATTTAAGGTCTCTTGCTTTAAATGATAGATTGTCATCTATTGGAAGATTAGCAATGGGAATTGCTCATGAAATAAATACTCCTCTTACAAATGCAACAATGATTGTGGAGATTTTAAAAAGCAAATTTAACGTCCAAGATAAAAAAATTTTAGAAAAACTTGATTCCTTAGAAAAAAATATTGACAGGGCCTCAACGATAGCAAAAGAGCTACTTCTGTTTTCTAAAGATGAGAAGATTCAATCATTTGAGAAAATAAATATTAAAGATATTATGGAAAATGTTAAGTTTTTTATAAAGAATCATGAGAAGTTTAAATTTGTTGTTTTTAATGTTGATAAAAATTGCTATTTCGAAGGGATAGCACATAAAATTGAAGAGGTGTTAATCAACCTGATAATGAATGCATTTGATGCTGTGGCAGAAAACCCTAAGATTGAAGTAAGTGCACATTGTAGTGACAAAAACATAATTTTATCAGTTAGTGATAACGGTGAAGGGGTAGATCCAGAAATACTGGATAAGATTTTTGATCCATTTTTTACAACAAAAAAACCTAATTATGGTACAGGTATGGGGCTTTATTTATGCTATAATATAGTTAAAATGCATAAAGGTGAAATATTGGTTGAGTCTGAATTAGGTAAAGGGACAACTTTCAAAATTATATTACCGAGATATCAAAATGAAATGCTCAATTTTAATTCTGGATGATGATATTGAATTATCTGAAAATATGAAAGAGTTGTTGGAAGATAGTGGCTTTGAAGTTATGGCCACGGATAATATTGATGAAGCGTTAAATCTAATAGAGGATTTCAGTCCTTCAGTTTTATTAGTAGATTATCTTATGCCTGATTTAGATGGTATTAGTTTCCTTAGTAGGATTAGAGAAAAAAACAAATGGATAAGGATAATATTAATGACAGCTTTTCCGTCCGTTGAGTTAGCTGTTGATGCTATAAAAAAGGGTGCAAATGATTTTATAGCAAAACCTTTTAAAAAGGATGAACTGATTACAAAAATTAATAAATCTCTTGAGGAATTGAAATTTATTTCAAACAGTTGTAACGAATCCGATATTGATGAGATATTAAACTGTTTATCGAACAAGATTAGGCGTGATATTTTACAGCTATTGTTTAAAAAGGATGAAATGCGTTTTATGGAGATTGTTAGAAGTTTGAATATGTCGGATCATACAAAGTTAAATTTTCATTTAAAGATTCTTATAAAGAATAAGCTTATTATACACAAAAATCAAATTTACAAGATTACTAAAAAAGGTATCAATGCATTACAATGTATAAAAAGATTAATATAGTTAACTATCAAAATTTTCTTTCAAACAATCATTTTAAGCACTGTCTCAGTTAGTAGTTCATTTGCTTACTTTTAAATGAAGAATATACAACATATTAATAATCAAAGAGTTTATTGATAGATGTGAAAAAAAATTCACAGAATATTTTATTATGTGACTATCTTTTATCTAGAATATATTTTTATCTAAATATATCTAAATTAATATGAGTGTGTCCTATAATTTATTTACGTGGAGGTGGTTATGAAAAAGTTTGTTTTATTGGTTTTGTCATTTTTACTTATTTTATGTTTTAGTGTGGTTGCTAGTGAGAAGAAAAAAGGTGTTGGATATGTTGGTTCTGAGGCATGTAGAAGCTGTCATGAGGACATTTATAATCTTTTTATTGAGTCTGGGCACCCATATAAGCTGAGGAAGGCTGAACTTGCTAAGAAAGCTGGTTTACCATTGCCTAAAGGGTACACGTGGGATGATATAGCTTATGTTATTGGGGGTAAAACTAAGAAAGCAAGATATATTGGTCTTGATGGATATATTATTACCACAGACAAAGAAGGTAATCCGATACCAACACAGTATAATTTGGCTAATGGTACATGGGTAAATTATCATGCTGGTGAGATTAAACCATATAAATGTGGTCCATGTCACATGACAAATTACTCTCCTGAAGGGCATCAAGATGGTAGACCTGGTATGATAGGTACTTGGTCATTTGATGGTATTCAGTGTGAGGAATGCCATGGACCTGCATCGGCACATGTGGCAAATCCAGAAGCTGTAAAGCCAATAATTGACACAAGTGCTAAGGCTTGTGGTAAATGCCATATCAGGGGATCTGCTGATAAAATACCTGCAAGTAAGGGTTTTATCAGACATCATGAGCAGTATAACGAGCTTCTTGCAGGAGCCCATAAAGATCTTAATTGTATAGAATGCCATGATCCTCATGCAAAGACTAAGGTCAGTATAAAGATAAAATGTGCGGATTGTCATGATAAGATAGCTGATGATTTTGCAAAAACTACTCATGGTAAGAGTCAAGTTGATTGTATAAGTTGCCATATGCCAAAAGCTGCAAAATCTGCTATAAAAGAAGCTAAGTATGTAGGTGATATAAGGTCTCATTTATTTAAAATTAACACTTCTGCAGATTATTCAATGTTTACAAAAGACGGTAAGTTTGCAAAAGGTGAACTTGGATTAGAGTACTCATGCTTAATTCCAGGTTGTCATGGTGGAATGACTAAAGAATGGGCAGCAAGGTATGCTAAGAAAATTCACAAATAAACTGAAATGAAAAAAAGCGCCATAATGGCGCTTTTTTTGTATTTTACGTTTTGGTATACATTGATTATATAGTTGCCACTGAAAAAGTGGCAACTAGTTGATAATAATTAATCTTTTTCCAATATTCCTATAAAAATTCCACCAGTTTTTGGATAGTTATTACAAAAAAAATGGGGGATAAAAGTTATACTATTACCTTATTTCGGGGGTTTTAAAGGGGGATGTAATCCCCCTTTAAGTCCTTTGTTGCTATTTCAAAAAATTATCATATAACACTTAAGCTTCATTTTTTCAGCAAACACTATATAATTTATTATTGAATATCTTTTTCAAGTTACTCTTTTTTTCATCATTTATAAATGTCCGTAATAAGTTGAGGCAATACATTTTTCTCACTCTCGCTCTACATCTAGTAGAAGCTCCGAGGCAAATGCCTCTAAAACCGCCGTCCGTGGAGGTTTTATGGGCATTTGAGCCTGAAAAATGTATTTCCTCAATTTGTGTGAATAAGGGAATTTGCAAAAATCGGGGTGATGCCAGAGGATCTTTCTGGAGTCACCCCATTTTTTGTAAAAGAGCAGTAATTTTATGAGTATTATCAGTATGTTACGCACTAAATACAGAGGAAAACATTTTTCTCATTCTCGTGGCACGTCCGGTGCCACTTGCGAGGCAGATTTCTCAAAAATCGCCATCCATGGCGATTTTTTGGAAACCTAAACCCGAAAAATATTTTCCTCTGTATTAGAAAATGTTATTTTGTGAATTTTGGGGTGACTCCAGAATGATCTTTTTGTTGACAAATAAAAGAAAATGGATATGCTTAATCATGGCGCTTGGATCCCTGGCGGGACCGAGACGGCTATAGAGAAACAATAGGGAATTGTTGCATATAAATAGCCTTCCGGTCACCGCCGGAAGGCTTTTTTTTTGTATGAGGTGATAGGATGAGTAAATATAAAGAGATTAAGAAGATTACTGTTAGTCATTTGAAAAAGATGAAGCAAGATGGTGAGAAGATAGCATGTCTCACTGCATATGATTATACTTCCGCTAAGCTTGTGGATTCAATTGGTGTGGATCTTGTTTTAGTGGGTGACTCGTTAGGTATGGTAATTAATGGTTATGAAAATACCCTTAGGGTTAGTCTTGATGAAATTATTTATCACACGAAGGCAGTCAAAAGAGGGTTAAAAAGAGCTTTTTTAGTAGCTGATATGCCTTTTGGGACTTATCATGTGAGTGATGAGGAAACCTTGAATAATTGTGTGAGAGTGATAAAGGAGTCAGGTGCTGAAGCTCTAAAACTTGAAGGTGGTAAGGAAATAGCGCCTTTAATCAAAAAAATAACTCAAGCTGGAATCAATGTGGTTGGACATATTGGATTGATGCCGCAATTTGTTCATGCTATGGGCGGTTATAAAATACAGGGTAGAGATGGCGGTGAAAAATTATTGGAAGATGCGAAGGCTTTGGAAGAAGCAGGTGTTTTTTCTATTGTTTTAGAAGGTGTGGTAGTGGATGTAGCAAAAAAGATAACAGAGTCAGTAAATGTGCCTACCATTGGAATAGGTTCAGGTAAATACTGTGACGGACAGATTCTTGTTTTTCATGATGTTTTCGGAATGTTTGATGATTTTGTTCCTAAATTTGTAAAAAGATATGCGGATGTAAAAAGAGTAATTGTAGAAGGTGGTACAAAGTACGTGAATGATGTAAAAAACTCTGAATTTCCTGATGATGAACATTCTTTTTTCTAAAAATAAGGTGGGAAAATGAAAGTTGTTAAAACAAAAAAAGAAATGAAAAAAATCTCTGATGATTACAGAAAAGAAGGTAAAAGTATAGGCTTTGTACCGACAATGGGATATCTGCATGCTGGGCATTTATCCCTTGTGAGAGCTGCCAAGAAAGATAATGATGTGGTAGTAGTCAGTATTTTTGTAAATCCGCTTCAATTTGGTCCGCAAGAAGATTTAGACAGATATCCGAGAGATTTCGAAAGGGACTGTTCTTTATTGGAAAAAGAAGGGGTGGATATATTATTTTATCCTGATGTGCAAGAAATGTATCCTGATAGATTTTTGACAAAGGTCTCTGTTAAAGAAATTACAGAAATTCTTTGTGGTGCAAGTAGGCCAGGGCATTTTGATGGTGTATGCACTGTGGTGACAAAGCTTTTTAATATTGTTAAGCCTCATAGGGCATATTTTGGGAAAAAAGATTATCAGCAGTTAAAGGTGATAGAAAAGTTTGTGGAAGATCTTGATATGGATGTTGAAGTAATTGGAATGCCCATTGTGAGAGAGAGTGATGGGCTTGCTATGAGCTCAAGAAACGTTTATTTGAGTGATGATGAGAGAAAATCAGCTTTAAGTTTAAACAAATCTTTTGATGTGGTTAAAGCTGCCCTTGATGAAGGGGTTAGAGATGTTAGTGAAATAAAGAGAAGAGTGCATGAGTTTATAAGTTCACATCCTTACACGAAGATTGATTATATAGAAATTGTAGATCCTGAAACTTTGGAAAAGTTGGATGTGATAAATAAGCCTTTTCTTTTAGCTTTAGCTGTTTTTGTTGGAAAGGCAAGATTAATAGATAATAATATATTTGAGGTGTGATATGAAGAGAATTATGTTTAAGTCAAAAATTCACAGGGCTACTGTGACAGATGCAGATTTACACTATGAAGGTAGTATTACCATCGATAAAGAGTTGATGGATGCTGCAGGTATTTTACCTTATGAGAAGGTAGATATTTACAATATTACAAATGGTGCAAGATTTTCTACTTATACCATTGAAGGAAGACCAGGTAGTGGAGAAATATGTTTGAATGGTGCTGCAGCAAGAATGGTGCAACCAGGAGATATGGTAATAATTGTATCCTATGGTTTATATGATGAGGAAGAGCTAAAAGATTTGAGACCTGTTGTAATACAAGTGGATGAGAAGAACAGGATTATCAGAAAAGAAGAAACAGCTCTTGTTTAAGTGATTGTGGTAGTATAGGCGAAAGTAAAGTAATGCGTTTAAAAATTTTGGATGTTACCCCAATTTTTTATAAGCAGGAGAATTATTTTTATAATTATCAATTGTTTAGTCTGAAATAAGTTGAGGAAATACATTTTTCTCAATTTGTGTGAACAGGATTATTTGCAAAAATTGGGGTGACTCCAGTAAAAATTTTAGTTGAAATGTAATTTGTAATTTGTTAAAATTAAATTAGAAAAACAGTTTCTTATTGCCCGGCTGTTTCTATGCTTCTACCCTCCTCCCCTCTGAAGCAATCAGCCGGGATTTTTTTGTTTGGTATTTGCTATTGGCTCTTTTTTTGTTCTGGATAACAAAGAATTTCTTCCTCCCCATCTTCCTATCTCCCCTTTTACCCCTAATATCCCCATAACATAATTACATTTTTTGATGAGATTGATAGCAGTATGGTGCAATATTTTATTTAAAAGTTTTAGTTAAACGGAGGGATAAGAAGTTATAAAGACGTCATCAACATTTTTAAGAATTATGTCCCTAATCATTTCAAAACTGAGCAAAAGTACATGGAGAAATATAATTATCCTGATGTAAAAATACATAAGTTGGAGTATGAAAAGTTTAGAAAAGAATTTGCGGTAAGAAGAGATTGAAAATATTTAAAAGTGTGACGTTTAAAGAGGGAATAGAGATTTTAGATTCGTTAAAAGAATGGTATACTTATAGGGTGTATGTTAAAAAATTTAATGTAATTATGGTATGTTATTTAAGAAACTGTATTGATGAAAAATAAATGTAAATTATTTTTAATTATGTTCGATATAATAAATGTATTATAATAGGGTTTTATATAGCTTAGGGGGTTAAACGTGAGCCTTAAATTGAAATTAGCTATGATTATCTCTGTTGTTATGATTATTTCTTTTAGTATCTTGTTTATTTTTAGTGCAAAAGAGGCAAGAAAAGCTGCAATAGCATCTCAAGTAGAAAGAGCCAGAAACATTATTGTGGTTGCAGAAGGGGTAAGGGAGTTTATGGCTGAGAAGTGGAAAGCTGGAGTTTATGATTTTGATGAGATAAAAAAAGATGTAAATAAGTTTCTTTATGCAGTTCCAGTGGTGAGTTCTATAAGAATTGTAAGGGAAAAAGCTGAGGAGCTTGGGATAAAATTTAAAGTGCCTAAAATTTCTCCAAGAAATCCTGAAAATGCGCCGGACGAAGAAGAGATAAAAATACTTAATGAATTAAAGAAAATGGATAAAGGAACCGGTAATACTCCTGAAAAAGTGATAGTTGATAAAAAAAGTGGTTATATTAGGTATTTTAAGGCTGTGAGGCTTACTAAAGAGTGTGAATGGTGTCATGGTAATCCTGCTGATAGTATTAAATACTGGGGTAATGATAAGGGGCTTGATCCCACTGGTGTAAAAATGGAAGGGTGGAAAGCAGGAGAGGTGCATGGAGCCTTTGAAATTTTTATTCCTTTAAAACCTATTATTGCAATGGTTAATAAAAATTTGATGCGTGATTTTACAGTTCTTATAATAATTCTTTTTATTGTAATAGGTGTGTTATACTGGATGAATTCTAAAATGATATTCTCTAGATTTGACAAGATAAACGCAGCTCTTACACAGATTGCTGGTGGTGATTTTACTGTAAAATTAAATGTTGAGTATGATGATGAGGTTGGTGCAGTTGCTAAAGCTGTTAATAAAATGGTGGATGATATAAAAAGTGTTTTAGAAGTGGTGTCAGAATCTGTAGGTTCTCTTGCCTCAGCTTCTGCTGAGCTTTCATCCAACTCTGAAGCAATCGCAGCAGGGGCTCAGGAACAGGCTGAGCAGGCAGCTACAACAGCAAGTGCTGTGGAAGAAGTAAGTGCCACTGTATCTGAAGTGGCTCAGAATGCTGCCAATGTGGCAAATAGTGCAAATGAAGCCAGAGAATCTGTTATAAAAGGGCATGCTTTAGTTGAGGAAACAAAGGTAATGATGGATCAAATTGCTCATACAGTTCAACAGGCTGCTGAAACAGTTAAAACTCTTGGGGACTCTAGTGAGCAGATAGGTGAAATTATACAGGTGATTAATGATATTGCAGATCAGACTAATTTACTTGCCCTGAATGCTGCCATTGAAGCTGCAAGGGCCGGTGAGCATGGAAGAGGATTTGCTGTGGTAGCTGATGAAGTGAGAAAACTTGCCGAAAAAACTGTAAAGGCTACAAAAGATATTACGGAAATGATTCAAAATATTCAGGCGGATACTGGTGGTGCTGTGGCCAGTATGGCAGAAGGTGTGGAACAGGTAGAGCTTGGTAAAGCCAAGGCGGAAGAAGCTAAAGAAGCTCTTGATGTTATAAAGAATAATGTTGAAAATGTATCCTTAGAAGTTGAAAATATTGCAAGAGCTACTGATGAGCAGGCAAAAGCCACTGAAATGATGGCACAATCTGTAGAGAGTATATCTAAAATTACCAATGAGAATTCCATTGCTGCCCAGGAGATGGCAAAGGCTGTGGACATGCTTTCAAATCTTGCAAATGAACTTCAAATTCAGATAAGTAAGTTTAAGATATAGAAAATTGTATATTGATGAAGTTGAGACGTTTAATTCAACGTCTCAACTTCATTTAGCTTTAAATTACAAATAGTTAGTTATCATTGATTTTTAGTTGGTTTTCACTTATAAAACCTTTATGGACAAAATCTATAAACCTTATTGTCAGGTTCTAAAAGAAGTTTTTCTTTATGGCGATTTACTAAAAATTAAACGGATAAATATTTTTTGTCATGATTTAGATGAAATAGCCAATTTTAATATTAATGAGATCTATAAATCTGATTCAATAGTGGAATCTGTAATTGATAAGGACATATTATTTAATAATTATAAAAGAATGATAACGGGCCAAATTGATAATTTTAGTGATATTGTTAGATTTCAGGCTAAGGATAATAAAATAATTGATCTTAGTTTTTATTCATCAGTAATTGAGAGAAAAGAGAATGGTGTTGTTGTTTTAGAGTTTATTGAAGAGAGTGAGCAGATTTATAAGGAAATCTTTAATGGATTAATAAAAAATAAGTTTGTTGGTGTTGTTGTTTATTATGATGATAAAATAGAATTTATCGATGAAGGATTTAAATATATTACCAATTTTAACGAAGATGATGTAAAAGGGATGAATTTTTCATCATTATTTCACGACTATGTTGTAGATACTATTAAGCATTTTGATTCATTACGTAAAAGTGGGAAGTTTTTAGAGAAACATTATAATTTAATGCCTATTAAAACTAAATCTGGCTATTTTAAATATGTAGCAGCACATGATATAACCATTAGATTTAAAGGTCAGCTTGCAGGCTGTATGACATTGGTTGATGTTACGGAAGAGAAATACTTAAAAGATTTCTATCAGATTTTAAATGGTATAAATAAATTAATATTTACCTCAAAAACAATTGAAGAATTTTTTCAATCAGTTTGTCAATATTTGGCTTCTTTACAAAATATTAGACTGGCATGGATTGGTGAATTATCTGGAAATAAAATAAAGCCTATTGTTGTAGCTGGTTATGATGAAGGCTATACAAAATATTTAGAGATTTCTATTGCATCAGAGGTGAAAGGGGCATCTGTTCCTGCGGCTACAGCAATCAGAAGTGGGGAAATTTCAATAAACCCTAATACAGAAAAGAATCCAAACGTTGAAATCTGGCGAGATGAGATGTTAGAAAGGAGATTTTATTCATCTTGTGCAATTCCAATAATGTTTGAGGATGAATATAAGTATGTGTTAAATCTCTACTCAGGGGAGCCATACTATTTCAATAAAAATTTGATGTCTATTTTAAAAAGTATTCAAAGGGATATAACGTTTTTCTTAAAAAATATTAAGGAATTGGAATTTAAAGAATTTTTATATAGAGCTATTGAAAATACACATGATTGGGTGATGATAACCGATAAAAATGGAGTTATTGAGTATGTAAATAATGCTGTTGAAAAAATAAGTGGTTATAAAAAAGAAGAAGTATTAGGTAAAACTCCATCAATTTTTAAATCTGGTTTGTATGGTAAGAAATTTTATAAAAAGTTTTGGGATAGTTTGTTGAAAGGAGAGGTTTATAAAGGGATTGTTATAAATAAGAGGAAAAATGGAGAATTGTTTCAGCTTGATCATACAATTATTCCGATTGTTGAAAATGGTGAAGTAAAGAAGTTTGTATCTATTGCAAAAGATATTTCTAAAGAACTTGCTTTGGAACAGGAAATTTTGAGGTTCAAATTTCAAGATTTACGAACAGGTTTGCTAAATAGACAAGGGTTTATTAAAGAGGTAAGAAAAGAGATTGATAAATATAGAAACATAAAACCATTGAAGGCAATAATTGTCATTGATATTTTTGGTTTTTCTCATTTAAATGAAATATATGGCGCTTCTATTTGTGATAACTTATTGATTAAATTAGGTGAAAAATTAAAAGAGACTTTTTTCAGCAATGATATAATAGGAAGGACTGGTAGTGATGAGTTTGCAGTATTTTTGATGATGAATGATTCAAATGAGTTATCAATAATGCTGAAAAAAGTGTATGATTTATTGGAAAAACCTTTAAAGATTGATAGTGGGGAAAAGATAAAAGTAAACGTTAATATTGGTATTAAAACATTTGAATTTGTAAATGAAGATATTACAGATGTTTTATATAAGGCTGAACTTGCCTTAAATATTGCAAAGAAAGATGGAGAAAACAGATTTAGGTTTTACAATGAAGAGCTTAACAAAGAAATTACAGAATATTTTGATAATATGAAAATGATTATAAAAGCCTTGGAAGAAAAGAGGTTTGTTTTTTATTTACAGCCGATTTATGATACCACTACGCTAAATGTAACAGGCTTTGAAGCCCTTGTAAGGATAAATCATCCAGAAAAGGGGATAATTTTACCTGTAAAATTTATTGATATTGTGGAAAAATCAGCTCTTTTAAAAGATTTTGAAAAATATTTGTTTGAGATGATAGTTGATTATCTAAAGAAAATGTACTCTGTTTTTAACTGTTATTATAATATTGCAATTAACGTAAGTGTTAATTCATTTAAAACTAAGGATATATTGTTATATGCAAAAAATATTCCCCAAGAGCTTATAAGATTTGTGAATATTGAAGTAACTGAGAGAGTATTTGCAGAAAATACTGAAGATATAATTTATGTATTGAATGAGCTAAAATCGCTTGGATTTACAATTGAAATTGATGATTTTGGTACTGGTTATTCCTCTTTGAGTTACATAGAGAAAATACCTACCGATATTATAAAAATTGATATGTCTTTTGTAAGAAAAATAAATCAATGCTCAAAGACTAAAGCTGTTGTAAAGACAATTATAGAACTAGCTAAAGGACTTGGTTTGAAAACCATTGCAGAAGGGGTTGAAACTGCTGAGCAGTATAATATTTTAAAAGCGCTAGGATGTGATTTTGTCCAGGGGTATTATTTTGCAAAGCCTTTATCTTTAGATGATGTCTTGAGTTATATTAAAGAAAAAAAGCATATTTCCTAAAATAGCTATTTTAGGTTCTCTTAACTAAGGATAAGATTTAAAACTTATGATATTACAGGGTCTTATTTTAACATATAATCAATTGCTTTTTTATCGCGATTGTAAAAGAAATAACCGTTTCTTAATTTTTTTTCTACAATTAAGGTGGCTTCACCTATAATTACTTTTACGTTTGGATAAACCTCTTTTAAAACTTCGATTTTTGCATCTTTATGTTTTTTGACTTCTTCATAAAGTTCTCTTAGTTTGACATCTATTTGAAGTAATTTTTTTGTTAGTTCTTTCTTAACTTTTTTTAATTTTTCTATTTTATCTTTTAATTTATCTCTGACCAATGGGTTTTCAGCGTTACCTAAGTACAATCTGATTTTAGTTATCTGTTCGTTTATTGAGTTTTTTTCTACAATTAAATGCGAAATTTCACTTACTATTTTTGATGAAATTCCTGAAGTTACAACAGTTTTAGCGAAAGAAGGAGAGCCCAATACTTTAGCTTTTATCCCTTTTAAAGCACTGATTTTACCACCATATATCATTCCAGGATTTCCTGTTACTTCTACGAAGTCTTCAGTGAATATAATAGAATCTCTTATGTATTTTTTTACTGCAATCATCGATTCTGTGGTTATGTGTGCAAACTGAATATAGTTTGCAGTTATTTCCCCTTTTGCATTAATTATTAGTCTGTTGACAAAGCTCTTACCAGAAATTCCTTCAGAAACTTTGATATTACCTTTTGTAATTATATTGCCTGAAACGGACTTAACAATTACATCTCCTTCTGCTTTTACTGTGAAATCTGGTTTGATTTCACCTTTGATTATAACAGAACCTGGGAAATCTATGTTACCGGTAGAATAATCAACATCTCCGTTTACTACAAATGTTTTTG
Source organism: Deferribacter autotrophicus (assembly GCF_008362905.1). Taxonomy (NCBI): domain Bacteria; kingdom Pseudomonadati; phylum Deferribacterota; class Deferribacteres; order Deferribacterales; family Deferribacteraceae; genus Deferribacter; species Deferribacter autotrophicus. The sequence continues at coordinate 47,851 of NZ_VFJB01000002.1, read as the reverse complement.
TTACATCGAGATTGAAGTGAAGTTTATCAAATTGTTGTATGGATAGTAATCCTTTGATTTTAGAAATAATTTTGTTTTCAATTCTTTCTAAATTTTCGCTTATTGTTACTTCAACTTCTTTTCCATCACTTGCTTCTATTATTTTACCTGTTACTGTGTAACCGTTTTCACCTTTTGAAGGAGAGATAATCATGGCAATTTCTTCATTTTCATCTACGATTAAAAGTTTTTTCTTAAATGCTTCTTTATAATCAACTTTGTCATATATTTCTTCAGCACCTAAAATTGATTCAAAAATATCTTCTGACTTGGTTTTAATTATTAACTCACCGTCACTACCATTTTTAGGAGGTTTTCCTTGTGCAACTAAAATAGAACTTTCAAGTGGTTTTTCATTTTTGAGATAGTAAACAATTCGGTCTAATTCTGCTTCTATGATACCGCTTTTAACTCCATGTTCATTCAAAAGATTTAAAAGGTAATTTTTGTCAATATCTCTCCTTGGGTTTTTGGGTATAAAAAGATAAGCTTTCATCTCATCATCAGAGATAATTACTTCAAACTCATCAGTGAAGATTTCATCGTAAAGTTTTCCAGATTTTCCGATGACTTCTTCTTTAACACTAAAATCTAACACATATTTTTCATCATTATCTTCAGGATTAATAGATATGATTTTGTATTCTAAGTCCGTAATATTGCGGTTAAAATATTTTTGAGCTTTTTGAAATGCCTCTTCTAATGATCTAGCTTTTATAATGTATCCCATATTAATCCGTGAACTCAAAAGCAGTATTATACAAATAATTATCAATTATGTGTTTATTTATTCTAAACTTTATAATATTTTCACTTATTAAATCAAGTAAAAAAACTACCTTTTTTCTCTCAAAATAAAAAAGTACTTTTAAAAACTCATTTTTTGGTAATTTTATTTGACTGCAAATATTATCTAAATTCAATTTATAAACTTTTTTGTTTAATTCTTTATTCAATTTAAGAAGATAAATGATTGTGACTAATTTGTGTTTAAAATATGCTATTTTAAAAAATGTATCAAAGTTTATTTTTATTAAATTAGAAGTTGATACTGCTCTTATTGCAGTTGTTCTCTTACCAAAATGAAATAATCCCATTTCTCCAAAGAAGATTTTAGGTTCAAGTTTGTTAATAGTTTTGAGTGAGCCTTTTTTATCTTTTATTAATACTTCAAGTTCACCGCTTAACAATAGATATGCAGAATCAGCAATATCACCTTGGTTAAACAAAAAATTACCAGATTCAATAGTTATTACTTCACCATATTTTTTTATCAGTTCTAATATTTTATCATTTAATTCGAATTTTTTAATGAGGTTATTAGAATTCATAAACACATTATAACAGAATTATAAAAAACTGAAAAGGTATAAATAAATGGAATAAGTGAAAAAAGATAGTATGGTTGACAATATTATTGTATTTGCACTTAAATTAGCATCTCCATTCATGGTGGAGGCGAGGACAAAATTTACTGTGGCTGAAGGGGTAGCTAAAAGGATAATAATAATTTTGCTTTTAAGATCGATAGGTATTTTCATAATAAAGATAATGATAAAACCAATTAATGGTAAAAAAATTAATTTAAACAAAGAGTTAATAATAGATAATTTTAAAGAAGATTTTAATTTATCAAAATTGATACTTGCACCAATGGCTAAAAGGGCGAGTGGAAGTGTAGCAGAAGAATTAATATTTAAAAATCTGTCAATGGATAATGGTATTTTAATTTTAAAAAAAGAAAAAATAATTCCAATAATACACCCGATTGCTAAAGGGTTAAATATTATTTGTTTAAAGATTTTTGATAAATTTTTCTTGGTTGAGCTAAATATGGTGAGAGATATAATTGATAAAAAGTTTACAAATGGGACAATGAATGCCATGTAAATACTTGCTATTACTAACCCTTTATCTCCGAAAGTAAAATAGGATACAGGTAGTCCTATATAGGCATAATTACCTCTAAAGCTGTTCATTATAAACGTACCTATTATTTTTGATTCTGTTTTAAAAATTTTTAAAAAGACGTAACTTATGAGTCCTACTGATACAATAGCAATATACATTATGCCTATATGTTTAAGACTTAAAGTAGTTTCAATGTTAGATTTTGCAATTTTGTAAAACAATTAATTTATTAGTTTTTTTGACAAAACTTTCATCAATAAAATTAAATTTTTTTAATAAGTTTCCAAAAAATATAGTTAGAAATATGGGTAATATGTTATTTATCATAAACTAAATATACTTTAGCTTTTTTGTAAGTAAAGAGTTTTATTTTTGTAAAGTTTTTAAGTAGTTATAATTTTATCCAAACTCCAAAATTACTTGAAAAAATAAACAATTATAAATATAATTATATGATGAAGTTCGATAGCTCAGTAATTTTGGAAAAAGTAAAAGATATTCCACCTTTACCTCAAATAGCCAGTAAAATTTTGGCAGTTATGAATTCTAAAGATTATTCTATCTCTGAAGTAGTGTATTATGCATCAAAGGATGTTGCTTTAACGGCGGAGATTTTAAAAGTGGCTAATTCTGCCATTTTTTCTCCAAGGGATGAGATAAAGGATTTAAGACATGCTATTGTTATATTAGGTGAGAAAAATTTAAAAAGTCTATTAGCTGCTCTTTCAATGAAAAGCTATTTTTATAAAAACGAACCGAAGAAGGATTTGGCCAATAAAATATGGGAACATTCTCTCAGTGTTGCGATTATGGCAAGGCTGTTAAGTCAGCATGTTACAGATGTTGACAGCAGTGAGGCTTTTCTATTAGGGATTCTGCATGATATTGGTAAAGTTATTTTACTCCTTACTACTGAGTTTTATGAAGAAATTGTGACAATTGCTAGGAAAACAAATGTTAATATTTGTGAAATAGAATCTAATTTGATAGGTTTCAATCATGCTGAAATTGGTGGTTATGTATTGAAAGAGTGGAAATTGCCTAGAACTTATTATGAAAAGGTATATTATCATCATGATGTTACAGAATATAATGATAAAATGATTGCATTGCTCGGGGTATCAAATTATTTGGTAAATACAAAGGGAATCGGTTTGAATTTATCTGATGAGGTTGTTTTTGAAAAAGGGATGAGTATTTTAAATTTAGATAATGATACTATTAACGGTGTTGTTGAAACTTTTTCTGAAATATACGAAATGGAGAGAAAGATTTTTACGGGTGATTAATGTATAATTTTGAGTTGAAGAATTATAAATATTTTTTAGAACATATACCATACGGAATAATTATTACTAAACTGGATGGTTCTATTATATTTGCAAATGATAAAATATCTGAGATTTTAAAAGTCGAAAAAAATGATTTATTGTACAAAAAGTCCTTTGAGTTTTATGTAAGTTTAGATGATAGGGAAAAGATATTAAATTTAATTGCCAAAGATGGTTATGTGACTAATTATAGGTTGTTTTTAAAAAGGAGTGATGGTGAGAAATTTCCAGCGCTCATAACTGTTACTAAATATGTTTGTGAAAATGAGCAAATAGAAGGCTTGATGGGGATAATCAATGATATTTCCGACTTATATGAAAAAGATAAAAATGTTCATTTATTTGCTGAGATTGTTAACAAAACGCCACATTTTGTTCTTATAACAGATAAAAAATTTAATATCTTACATACTAATAACTCTTTAAGAAAATTTCTAAAGAATCAGGTTTTAAAGATAGATGAATTACCCTTCTTTGATAATTTTAAAACACTTAAAGAAAAAATAATAACTTGTCTGAAAAAAGATGATTATTTTAATGAGACTTCATCTTTTGTCGATGAAGGGAAAAAGTATTATTTAACATATGTTGTTTTTAAAATAGAATTTGAAGAGGAAGATTTTTATGTATTTATTTTTAAGGATATAACTTATCAGATAATGTTAGAAGAAGAATTGGCTAAAAAGGCAAAGTTTGAGGCACTGGAGAGGATGGTTAGAGGTTTTGCCCACAGGATTAATAATGATCTAACTGGGATAATTACATATACAAATCTTTGTCAAAATAGACTTGGTGGAGATAGTGAAATTAATCTATACCTTGATAAAATTGAAGAAATAGCCGATGGTATTGCTGCTTTAATTGATAAGATGATGTTTTTTATTCAGATAAAGGATGTTTCAAAGGATGAGTTTAGAGTTGATAAAGCAATAAATGAGTTATTACAAGAGTATAAAGAAATTTTTGGATCTGACATTAGAATTGATACAGAATTTAAGTGTAAATGTTATGTAAGTTTAAATAAAGAAGTTTTCAAAAATATAATTTTTAGCCTAATAATGAACTCTATTGAGGCTTTTCAGGGTTTGAATAAAGATGAAAAGATTATAAGGATATCTGTAGATGAATATGTTTTTGAAAACCAAAACAGTTATCAGCTAAAAGAAGGTTCATATGCAAAGATAGAGATATATGATAATGCTTCAGGTATCAGAGAAGAAGATCTGGATAAAATTTTTGATCCTTTCTTTACCACTAAGAAACTTGATAGAAGTATGGGATTAGGCCTTTCTATGGTATATGGTTATATAAAGGATAATGGTGGCATTGTAACTGTAGAGAGTAAGTATGGTGAATATACAAAGTTTACAATATTTTTACCTGTTATAGAAAAAGAAGATATTAATGTTTATACTGCTGATGATAGCGATATAGTTGGTAGGATTTTTGTTTTGGATGATGAAGAGATAATTGTATTATCTTTAAAAGAGTTTTTAACAGCAAATGGTTATGAAGTAGTAAGTGCAACTTCTTTAAATGAAGCAATAAGAATGTTAGATGAGTTAAATAAACCATTTGACTTGATAATATCTGATATCATGTTAGATGATGGTAAGGGTTATGAATTTGTGAAAATGTATCAGGAGAGATTTGGTTTTTGTAACGTGATTTATGTTTCAGGCTTTATAGGTAGTGAAGTGCCTGATTTGCCTGGTGTGCAGTATGAATTTATAAAAAAACCCTTCAGACTTCCCGATATTCTTCAAAAGGTTGAAAAGCTTCTTGATAATTAATTCTTAATGCCATTTGATTTATAAATTTGGCATAATACTTGCAAATTCCGGTCCAAACTGTTTAAATCTATTGATGTTTTATCAATGTGTATTATACTTATTCTTTGGAAATAATTGTTAATGATTTAATTACTGATTGTTGGGATTGTATGAATTATATTTATAGTTTGATTTGGATGACTGATTGATGGAAAAGTGGTCTGTAATAAATCATTATAGAAATTTGTTATCCACTGAAGAAAATTATATCCAGAAATTTGGAAGAGTTAAAATTGCCATTGTTTATCCAAATAGTTATGAAATAGCTATGCAAAATATTGGGTATCAGGAGGTGTATAGAATTTTTAATTCTTTTGATAATGTATCTTGTGAGCGCTTTGTCCTGGATTTCTTTGAAAATAATCTTTCTATTGAAAATCAGAGATTTTTACGAGAATTTGATATTATTGCTCTTTCCATAAATTATGAAGAGGATGTTTTAAATTTTATCAAGTTTTTAAATAATGAATCCATACCTATTTTTAACAATGAAAGGGATGAACAATATCCTTTAATAATAGCAGGTGGTGCACTTACATTTATTAATCCAGCAATGCTGATTGATATTGTGGATGTAGAATTACTTGGTGATATTGTAGTAATGTCAGATGAATTGGAGTCTATCTTTTCTAACTATGTTGATAAAAATGAGGCAATAAAAAGGCTAAAAAATTTACCCTATGCACTTACTAAAGATAAATATCCAGCTAAAGTGGTGTTGAGGAATAAAAGTGATGTTATTGCTTCCACTATAAAAACATCAATGGGGGAATTTGCTGGGGAATATCTTGTGGAGCTTTCAAGTGGGTGCAAATATTCATGCAGATTTTGTACAGCCACATTTGCATATAGACCTTTTAGAGTATTTGATTTTGAAAAGGTTAAAGAAAAAGTTGTAGGAGAAAGTTTTTCGAAAAATTTAGGTTTAATTTCTGCCGCTTTTGGGGATTTGCCTGATGTTAAAGATAAGTTGCGATTTTTTGTAGAGAAAGGGTTTTATGTTTCTGTTTCATCACTTAGAGCAGATACTTTGGATAGAGAGCTTATAGATATTTTAAAAAAAGGTGGAGTTAAGTCCATTACAATTGCAGAGGAGACTTGTGCTGATAGACTTAAAAAACTTATAAATAAAATGGTTAGCAAAGAGAATATCTTGAATGTGGCAAGTATGGTGGCTGATTGTGGAATAGAAAATTTGAAGTTGTACTATATGATTGGACTTCCCTCGGAAAACTATGATGAAGCATTGATGATAGCGGATAGAGTAAGAGAAATAGCTAAGATTTTTTTCGATATACAAAAGAAAAAATATAGAAGACTTGGGAAAATAAAAGTTTCAATAAATATTTTTATTCCTAAGCCTTTCACCCCTTTGCAATATTTTGGATTGCAGGAAAAGAAATTGATAGAGAGAAAAATAAAGGGGCTTAGGAAAGAGTTGGGTAGAATTCCTAATGTAAAATATGATATAATGAATTATAAAAGTGCCCTTTTGCAGGCTTTTTTGGCAAGAGGTGAAGATTATCTTAATGATTTTTATAAAAAATTTTTGGAAAATGGGTTTAATATTCAAAAAGCCTTGAAATTTGTAGATGCTGAAAGTATGGCTACAAAGTGTTTTGATGAAAATTATGTATTTTTATGGGAAAAGTTTGTGGAGCCAAACTTTGATAAAAATATTTTAAAGAATGAGTTTAGAAAATGCTTAGAGATATTGAAGGGATAAAACTGGTTGTGCCTGAATCTTTGGAAGAAAGTTTTGTTTCTTTTACTACCACGAAGTTTGGAAGTTTTTCAAAAGGAGTTTATAACGGTTTGAATTTTGGTTTTTTCTGTGGCGATGATTTAGTTGATGTAAATAGGAATTATTTGTTAGTAAAAAAAGTTTTTGATGTTAAGAGAATAATTCTTTTAAGACAAGTGCATGGGGCGTATGTAGTGACATGCGATATGAATACACCATCTTTTATTGAGGGTGATGGACTTTTTACTAAAGAGGTAGGTTTAGGGCTTGGAATTTTAACGGCAGATTGTTTCAATATGCAACTTATCGGTGAAAATGGAAGTATAGCAAATTTGCACTGTGGATGGAGGTCAGTCTACGAGGGGATTATTGAAAGGGGGTTAGAAAAGTTTGAGGGGGAAAAGCTTAAAAAGGTTATTGTAGGTGTAGGAATATGTGAAAAATGTTTTGAGGTGAGGGAAGACTTTGTCAATACTGTGAAAGATAGATTTGCTATGGATGAGTGTCTTTTGATGGAAAATGGGAAAATGTTTTTTAATCTGCGTTTGCAGATAGAGAAAATTTTATTAGAAAATGGTGTTGAAAAAAATTGTATAGAGCATATAAGATACTGTTCATATTGCAATGATATGTTCTATTCTTACAGAAGGGATAGAGTGACAGGTAGAATGCTTTCTTTTTTGATGAGGAGAAGATGATAAAAGAAAATCTTGAAAGAGTGTGGGAAAAAATTGAAAAAGCTGCCATCAAAAGTGGTAGAAACAAGGATGATATTACCCTTGTGGCAGTTAGTAAAACTTTTCCTGTAGAGTCAATTATTGAAGCTATTGAATGCGGGCAGAGGATATTTGGAGAAAACAGGGTTCAGGAAGCATTGAGTAAAATTGAGAAGATAAAAGAGATGAAGATTGATGCTGAATTTCATCTCATTGGGCACTTACAGACTAACAAAGTGAGATATTTGAAGGACAATTTTTCGCTTATTCAATCTGTAGATAGAGTAGAGGTGGCAAGGCTAATAAATGAAAGAGCAAAGAAAATAAATTATGTGCAGGATATTCTGCTGCAGGTAAATATTGCAAGGGAGCCTCAAAAATCAGGAGTGTTGATGGAAAACTTTGATGAGTTGTTAGAGTTTGTTGTGAACTGTGAGAATTTGAAGTTGAAAGGATTAATGATGATTCCACCTTTTGAAGAAAATCCGGAAAATAACAGAATTTATTTTTCAAAAATGCGTGAACTTTTTTTGGATGTAAAATCTAAATATGATATAGAGTATCTTTCCATGGGGATGAGTGATGATTTTGAGATAGCTATAGAAGAAGGCTCAAATATGGTTAGGATTGGTTCTGCAATTTTTGGAAAAAGAGAATATAAATAGGAGATGTTATGGGATTTTTTAGTTTTATTATAAAAAGTTATATCCTTGTTCTTATTTTACGCAATGTGATGACAAGGCAAGAGCTTTATTTAAATCCATTAGGCAAGATTGTGGCGTCATTGACAGAGCCTATTTTTGGAACAGTTCTTAAAAGTATTCCTCATGAGAAAAGTAAAAAATATACAGTCTTTCTAATAGCAATTTTGACAGTAATGCTTGGGTTGATTTACTGGACTTTTTCGGGGCAGACTTTTTTGGGTAGTATTGTTGGTGCTGTTGATGATGTGCTCAGGTTTTTAATGGTTTTTTATGTGGTATCAATTATTCTTGGTAGTCTTTTAAACACAGTATATCAGACTTCTATTTATACAACTTTTTTCTATAGGATTGGACTATTTTGGGTAAAACTCGCAAGAAGTATCATTAACATACCTGGTAATGGGATAACTGTAGTGGCGGTGATTTTGGTCTTTATTGTTTATGTGATTGTGGATTCAGTTTTTCAGGTAATTTTCAGTATAAGTTTTTATGGTAATCTAAATTTGATAGGTGCTATACTTTTTTCAGTAAAATATGGTTTATTTGCACTGATAGATTTGCTTGGAACTTTAACATGGCTAATAATTATCAGGGCGCTAATATCCTGGGTAAGTCCTGATCCTTATAATCCTTTGGTACAGTTGATAGTAGCACTCACAGAGCCAGTAATGGGTCCTTTTAGAAGATTAATACCTACAATTGGCATAATTGATATTTCTCCTATTATAGCGATATTTATAATTGAATTTTTAAGAGTATTTTTAAAACGATTTATAGGATTACTATTTTAAATGTATGAAACAAAAATTAGAAATATTGCAATAGGTTTTATTTTCCTATTATTTATTGCTTTAATAGGAACGATTACTTATGTGATGCTTGAAAATGCAAGTGTTTTAGATGCTTTGTTTATGACAATAATTACTATTTCTACTGTTGGTTATGAGGAGGTTATTCCATTATCAGCAAATGGTAAGATATTTACTATGTTCTTAATTTTGACAGGGACAGGTACCCTTGCCTATATTGGTACACAGGTTTTTGATTTAATAGTGGCTGGTGAAATAAGGAAAACTTTCTGGAGAAAGAAGATGGATAAGAAAATTGATAAACTAAGGGATCATTATATTATTTGTGGTTATGGAAGAATGGGAAAAATAATTTGTGAACAGCTATATGATAGAAAAATACCTTTTGTTATAATTGAAAAGGAAGAAAGTTTGGCTTCTGATTTTGATGAGAAAGGGTATTTGTATATTATAGGTGATGCAACAAAAGAGGATACTCTCGTAAAAGCAGGTATTTTGAATGCAAAGGGATTAATTTCAGTGGTGGAATCTGATGCGGAGAATGTTTATATAACTCTTACGGCAAAAGGGTTTAATAAGAATTTGAAGATTTTTACTAGAGCTGTGGATGATGAGGCTAGTGCAAAAATGTTTTGGGCTGGGGCTGATAGTGTTATTTCTCCATTTGTTATTGGCGGTCTTCGTATAGCAAATGCCATTGTTAAACCAAATGTATCAGAATTTTTAGAACTTGCTTTAGGGAAAAATGATTACAATATTGAAGTAGAAGAAATAACTATTTGTAAAGGCTCAAAGCTTGCAAACAGATCAATTTTAGAATCAAATTTAAGAAAATATGGTCTAATTGTAATTGCGATTAAAAAGAAAGGTAATCAATTTTTATATAATCCTGGACCAGAGGAAATATTAGAAGAAGATGATGTTTTAATTTGCCTTGGAAGAAGAGATGATTTTAAAGATTTGTTTTCTTATTTAAGGAGTTAGTTTATGTGGCTATTTAGGTTTATTTATTCTGCTATAATAATTGTAGTCTTTGTTTTTTTAAGAGATAAGATAGGGATTGATATTTATTATGCTGTAGCATATGCCCTTGGTGTAATTCTTGCAATTAATCTTATTGAAACCCTTATTAGTGACTTGAAAAGTTATAAAACTGTAAGTGCACTAATAGGTGGGATTATTTTTCTGATACTTGGCTATCTTATAATGTATCCTCTCGATACTTTTATTACTAATGAGCCTGTGAAGCTAGGTTTTTATTTTGTTGTAACTTATATAGGTATTTTGTTGGGTTACAAAAACTATACAATTGTAGAAAATCTTTTTTCAAAAATAAGTCTAAAACCTGTCAAAACAAAGATTCTTAAGATTCCAAAAGTTCTTGATACCTCTACACTTATTGATGGTAGAATTGTAGACGTAATTGATACTGGGTTTGTGGAAGGTGTGCTAATAATACCTGTGTTTGTGTTAAAAGAGTTGCAAAATATAGCTGATTCACATGAACATTTGAGAAGACAAAAAGGTAAAAGAGGACTCAATGTCTTGCAACGATTAAAGGAACAGAAAAAGATACCACTGATTATCGATGAAACTGATTTTACTGATGTGGGTACAGTGGATGAAAAACTTGTAATGCTTGCAAAGAAGATAAAAGGTAAGATTATCACAACAGATTATAATCTATTAAAGGTAGCTGAAATACAGAATGTAGAAGTTTTAAATATTAATAGCTTAGCTATTGCTCTGAGGCAAACGGTTTTACCTGGTGAAGAGTTAGAAATTACTCTTGTAAAAGAGGGGAAAGAGCATAATCAGGGAGTTGGTTATTTGGAAGATGGTACAATGGTAGTTGTGGAAAATGGGAAAAAATATATAGGTGAAAAAGTAAAGGTTGAAGTTACTAGTCTTTTACAAACTGAAACAGGTAGAATTATTTTTACAAAATTGAGATGAAAAAGATTGATATTGTAATTCCAGCAGCTGGTGTAGGAAATAGATTTGGTAGTGCAGTAAAAAAACAGTTTTACAAAATATTAGGCAAGCCTGTTTTTTATTACACCTTAAAGCATCTGAAAGAAAGTTATCCTTTCAATAATTTTATTATCGGTTGCAAAAAGAGTAATGATGAAATTTTTATAAGAAATCTACTTGATGAGTTAAAAATTGATAATTTTAAGATAGTTGAAGGTGGTAAAGAGCGATTTAACACAGTGTTTAACTGTTTGCTGGTGTCTGATGTGGAATATGTTTTAATTCATGATGCAGTGCGACCTATTGTGAAAAAAGAGGTAGTGGAAGAAATTATTTCAAAGCTAAATGAATATAAAGGGGTAATTTGTGGATTAAAAGTTAGAGATACTGTAAAAATTGTAGAAGGTGATATTGTAAAAGAAACTATTGATAGAGAAAAACTTTTACTTTCCCATACTCCTCAGGGTTTTGATAGGTTGAAGCTTATAGAAGCACTAAAATTTGTGCTCGATAAAGGGTTGAAAATTACTGATGAGGCACAAGCCTTTGAGTTACTAGGGGAAAAGGTGGGGTATGTGCCATCATATCCTGAAAATATAAAAATTACATATAAGGAAGATGTTGATTATGTTGAAACTTTATTAAAAGGGAGTAGGGAAATAGGGAAGTAGAAAAAGTTCAACCCGTGTAATAGAGCTATCGACTAACTCAAGTGAGTCTAATAATAACAGGGACGTCGAAAGCTATATTATGTTCATATACTTTTATTACACGGGTTCAAAGTTCAATGTTCAAAGTTCAAGGTTCAATGTTCAAAGTTAAAAAAAGGGTAGGATGAGGTTGAGGGAATAGGGTGATTTGCAAAAATTGTGGTGATGCCAGTTTTATACATGAGATTAAAATTTTTAAAATATAGGCTAAGCAGTAAAGAAAGCTCCGGATGGTATAAAACAAAAAATTGATTACGAATGGAAACAGATGTCTGGCTGAAGGGCCTTATTTGCTCATGAATACTTTGGTACAAACGATAATTATTTAGGATATAATAAAAAGTAAAATTCCAGGGTCCAGGGTTAAAGAATGTTCTGTTAAATGTTATGGTGTATGTCGAATTTGATAAAAGTTTTGACATTGCATTAACCTTCTGGTATTTAAAAAGGTTATGTTTGATATAAATTCTTTTTTGCGTGATTTGAGTATTGCCATTGTACCATTCCTCTTAGCAGTTACTGTTCATGAGGCTTCTCATGGCTATGCAGCGTATTTTTTAGGTGATGACACTGCAAAAAGAGCTGGAAGGCTTACATTAAACCCCTTTGTTCATATTGACATTTTTGGGTTGTTGTGTTTGTTGATTACAAGATTGTTTGGATGGGCAAAACCTGTTCCAGTAAATTTCAATGTGGTTGCAAGGAAAAAATATGGAGTTGCTATTGTAGCTGCTGCTGGGCCTGTTGCAAATTTTTTAGTGGCTATTTTTTCGGCAATACTTTATCACATTGTTTCCAGTATTCATACCAGTAACCCTTTAATGATAAAAATTTTATTTCCTATTACAATGATGCTTATATTTTCGGTACAAATTAATATAGCTCTTGGGGTATTTAACCTAATTCCTATTCCTCCCCTCGATGGTGGCAGGATTTTACAATCTTTTTTACCTGTTGATAAACAGGTAAAATTTGCACAGCTTGAAAGGTATGGTTTTATAATTATTTTACTTCTCATTATCACTCATGTGGTGGATTACGTAATTTTTCCTATTATACATTTTTTTGTGAGATTACTTATATAAGAAGGGGTGGTTATGGAACGAGTTTTGAGTGGTATGAGACCAACCGGTAAGCTTCATATTGGTCACTATTTTGGTGCTTTGAAAAACTGGGTAAAACTTCAAGATGAATATGAGTGTTTTTACTTTGTTGCTGATTGGCATGCCCTCACCACCAGTTATGAAAATCCGGAAAATATTGTGGAATATCGAAGAGATTTGGTTCTTGATTGGTTGAGTGTGGGGATAGATCCGGAAAAAAGCACCCTTTTTGTGCAGTCAAAAAATTTATATCATGCAGAGCTATTTGTCCTTTTATCAATGATTACACCTGTAAGTTGGTTGGAAAGATGTCCTTCTTATAAAGAGATTAAGCAGGAGTTGAAAGATAGAGACTTAAATAATATTGGCTTTTTAAGTTATCCTCTTTTGCAGACAGTTGATATTATTTTATACAGTGCAAAATATGTCCCAGTAGGGGTTGATCAGTTACCACATATTGAAATTAGTAGAGAGATTGTACGTCGATTTCACTTTCTTTATAAATGTGAAATTTTTGTTGAACCGGAAGGTTTATTAACAGAAGTACCAAAATTGTTGGGAACAGATGGTAGAAAAATGAGCAAATCTTATGGGAATACAATAATGTTGAGTGAAGATTTAAAGAGTGTAGAAAAAAAGATTTTAACCATGATGACTGATACTAACAGAAAAAGAAGAACAGACCCAGGAAATCCTGATATATGTCCAGTTTTTGATTATCACAAAGTATTTTCTACTGATGAAGAAAGAGCAGAAATTATTGATGGTTGTAAAAATGCAAAGATTGGATGTATTGATTGTAAAAGGGTATTATTGAAGCACCTGTTTTCTTTTCTTGAGCCTATTCAGGAGAAAAGAAGGTATTATGAGAATTTGATAAAGGATGTGGATGAGTTTTTGGCTCCTGGACAGAAAAAAGCTGAGGAAACGGCTGGGGCTATTATGGAAAAAGTGAGAAAAGTAATGAGAGTGTAGATGAGTGACCTTTTAGAGGTAAGATTAGAGAATTTTGAAGGTCCTTTGGATTTGCTTATTCATCTCATTTATAAGAATGAGATGAATATTTATGATATTTCTATATCTGTTATTGCCGATCAATTTATAAATACTATTAAACAGATGGAAGAGATGGATATTGAGGTTGCTTCAGATTTTATACAGATGGCATCCTATCTTGTTTATTTAAAATCAAAGATGTTACTGCCACAAAATAAGTTTGATGATGATGAAATGGATGTGGAAGAAGAGAAATTTTTGTTTACTCAACGTTTGATAGAATATTCTTTTTATAAGGATGTAGCAGAGATATTGCGCGAAAAAGAGGCTAAAGCTTCTAAGTGTTTGACGAGAGAGGATACTATATATTTAGAAAGGGAATTTGAACCTGGGGGTGATGCTTATACCATAGCAAAGCTGTTTTTTGATTTATTGAAGAGGGATGAGAAAAAAACTATAACATTAGAGAAAAAGAGTCTTGATATTAACACCATAATAGAGAAAATAAAAAATTTTGTTTTTGAAAAAAGAGAAGTATTTTGGAATGAGATAACAAAAAGGTGTGCAGATAGGAAAGAGGTGGCTGTAAGTTTTTTGGCGGTTCTAGAACTTATAAAATTAAAAGTAATTATAGCAATTCAGGAATCAAATTTTAGCAATTTTATGGTGAAGGTAAAAAATGGATGAGAAAAAGCTTTTTTATTCCACACTCTTTTTATCAGGCAAACCTGTTTCTATTAAGACTTTTCGTCAGATAATGGATCCTGTTAATCTCGAAAACAGGTTAATTGATTATATAGATTATTTTAATTCTCTTGATATTGGTCTAAAAATTAGGATAGTGGCAAATGGTTATCAGATGGTAAGTGATGAAAATGTGTATGAATCTCTTGTGGAAGTTTTTGGTGAAAAAGGGGAAACCCTTACCAGAGCAACCCTTGAGACTCTTGCAGTAATAGCGTACAAACAACCAATTACTAAGACAGAAATTGAAGAGATTAGAGGAGTAAATAGTTCGTCTATAATAAAAAATCTTCTTGATAAAGGATTTATAAAGATTATTGGTAGAAAGGATGTTCCTGGAAAACCTCTTCTTTATTGTACAACCAATAAATTTCTTGAATATTTTGGGTTGAACAATTTGAGTGAACTTCCTACATTTAGAGAATGGCAGGAGTTGAAAAAGAATTAATCAGGCTTAATAAACTAATAGCATCAAGTGGTAAATATTCCAGAAGAGAAGCGGACAGGCTTATCTTTGAAGGGAAAGTATCTGTAAATGGTCGAGTAGTATACAATCCCGCCGAAAGATTTTCGGTGCAGGATAGGATCAATGTAAATGGTGAGTTATTGGAACTTTCTAAAAAAATTTATTTGAAATTTTATAAACCAAGAGGGATGCTTACTTCATATGATAGTTTTAGAGGTAAAAAAAGTTTACTTGATATCCCTTTTTTTAGAAAGAATAAGCTTGGTTATTCGGGAAGGTTAGACTATGATAGCGAAGGGCTTATAATATTTACAAACGATGGTGAGCTAATTTATAATCTTCAACGACCTGAAAAGAAGGTGGAAAAGGAATACATTGTGCATGTAAATAAAAAACTAAAACATAAAGAAGAAAAAATGATAATAAATGGATTGGAAACAGAAGATATTAAATATTTGCCATGTAAACTGTGGTATGAAGGTGGAAATAAATACAGAGTCATTTTAGTGGAAGGGAAAAAAAGACAAATTAGGAAAATGTTTGGACATTTTAAAATTAATGTGGAGAGATTAATACGAATAAGAATTGGTAATATTACCGTTAAAGATTTAAAAGTTGGAGAATACAGGGAATTAACAAAAGCTGAATTGGAGGGATTATTAAAATGTATAGGTTGAGAGTAATTGATAGTTTTGCTAGTGCGCATTTTCTCAGAAATTATGAAGGGAAATGTGAAAATCTTCACGGTCATAACTGGCGTGTTGAAGTTTATCTTGAAGGTGATAAATTAAATGAGACTGGATTATTAGTGGATTTTAAGGAGATTAAAAAAGAATTAAAGAAAATATTAGATGAACTTGATCATATTTTCTTAAATGAACATGAGTATTTTAAAAATGTTAATCCCACAAGTGAGAATATTGCAAAGTATATATATGATAAAATGAAGGAAAAATTTGAAAATCTTATGAAATCAGTAGTAGTTTGGGAAAGTGATAATGCTGCAGCAGAATACTTTGAATAAAGGTTTTATAAAAGAGATTTTTAAGTCATATCAGGGTGAAGGAAAGTTTGTGGGTGCTAGGCAAATCTTTATAAGGTTTGCTGACTGTCCATTTAGTTGTGAAGGGTGTGATACAGACTTTTCTCTTTCTGAAAATTTTTTATGTGATGGTGTAGAATATAGCAATCCTGTTTTACCGGATGAGCTTTTTCAAATACTAAGAGAAAATTACAATTTTAAACTGTTTCATTCTGTTTCAATTACTGGTGGTGAGCCATTGATACAGAAGGATTTTTTAAGCGAATTTTTGCCAATTTTGAAAGATAATGGAGTTAAAGTATTTTTAGAGACAAGCGGTTATCTTGTGGATGAAATAATTGAATTGTCTGATTATTTGGACATAATTAGCGTTGATATAAAATTGAAATCTGTATTTGGTAAAAAATATCCCTCTAATTTAATAAAAGATTTAAAGGTGATTAATGAGAAAATATATTATAAAGTAGTTATTGGCAAAAATATTGATGAAAATGAGATAAAAACTGTTTTAATTGAACTGGCAAAAAATGACGTAGACGTGCTTTATGTGCAGTTTAAAAATAATTATTTTAATTTGGGTTTACTTGATAAATTATCTGATATAGGTTATAGTTATGGTATAGAAGTCTTTTTCGTGCCACAGGTTCATAAATTAATAGGAATTTTATAAATGAGATTATTTAAGAGTAAAGAATTAGATATACAAGATATAAAAAAATTATTTCTAAAGGGGCAATTAAAAAAGGCATTAAAGGAATGCAAAAAATATTTATCAAATAAAGAAAATGATTATGATGCATGGAATTTGTTTGGAGATATTCAGTTTAGGCTTGGGAATAAGTCTGATGCTTTAGAGACATACAAACGTTTGATTGCAAAACTAGAAGATGCAAAATACATTGATAAGGTAATTGCTCAAATTAAGAAAGTTTTAAAATTTTTTCCTGAAGAATATGAGCTCTACAGAAAGTTGGCACAAGCTTTTGAGAAAAAAGGGTTAATTGGTGAGCAGTTAAATACTCTAATCAAATTAAGTGATATTTATGAGAAGAATGGTTTAGTAGATAAATCTATAGATATATTAAAAGAGATTACGGAAATCGATAGAAGCAATATTTTGAATTTTAAGTTAGTACTAGAGCGATTGGATAAGTTTCAGAAAAGTTTTGAAATTTGTAAATTTCTTTATTCTGCCTTAAAGGTTGCACATGAACGATTCCAAAAAGAACAAACAGAACACATAAAAGAATACATTATCTATTTTTCTGAAATTGGTTTAAAACATAAATGTGATTTGACCGAAGTTATTCCGTTTATGTTACCATATTTTCAGAAAAATGAGGATAAGAAAAATGTATTGATTGAATTTGGTCGAAATTATCTTACAAAAACATTTGATTATGATTTTTACAATTTTTTAAAGAAGTATTACCCAATCAATATGGATTTAGATTTTTATAATGAATTAAAAGAACATTATAAGGAACCCGTTATATATAGAGATTTGGTAAATTATTATTTAAATAATGATGATTATGAGAATTTATCTAATCTTATCAAGGAAATAAATGAATTGCCTGACTATGATTTTAAAATCGAGTTTATACAGGTAATTAAAGGTATCTATGATAAAATAGATGACGATGTACTTTTAGATTTAATGGTAACATTAGCTGGTAAGTGTAAAGCTAAAGATTTACAGATTGCTATATATAAAAGATTAGCTGAAATTTATTCTTCCAGAAAAGATACTGAGAAGGCTGATAGAATATTAAATTACATTAACGATTTAGAATATGGGATATCACTTGAAAGTCATGAAGAGTATGGTCCTGATTTAGAAGGCGAAGATAAAACATCTCTTGAAGATTTGGAGTTTGGCAAACTTGAAGAGGTAATATCTGAAGATAAGAAAGAAGAAGATACGGTTGAGACAACGATTTCTGGGCTTGAAACAACAGTTTTAGGTCCCGATTTTGTCCCTGATACTGATGAAAGTTTTGAACTTGATGTAGATCTTGATTTGAGAGGTGAACAAGAGGTCAAGGGTGAAGAGAAAAAAGATGATGACGTTTTGTTAGAAGATGAGTTAGCTGATGTTATTTCAATAGAGGAGTTAGATTTAACTGGATTTGAATTTATTGATGAAAAAAAAGAGGATGAGTCATTAAAATCAAGATTGGCGGAAATTGAGGAGCTTATAAATTCTGGGCAGTATGAAAAAGCGAAAGGGGTAGTGGATGATTTATTGCTGGAATATCCAGATAATGAGAAGGTTAAAGATTACGCTTCAAAAATCTTTCTATTCTTTAATGAATTAGAAGACAGTGGAGAACTTATAGATTTGGATGAATTTGTTGAAGGTGAAGCTGTTACAGGTAAAAAAATCATACAATTAGATAAAGATGAAAAAACTTTGGTTGAGAATATAAGAAAAAGTATTAATGAAAAGGTTTCACCTGATGACTATGAAACACATTATGATTTAGCGTTAGCGTATTTTGAGATGGAATTGTACGAAGATGCTGTAGAGGAATTTAAGAAGGCATCTTATGGAAGTAAGAAATATGAAAGCCTATACATGCTGGCTGAATGTTACAAAAAAATGGGTAAGTACGATAATGCTATTAATGTTCATAAACTGATTTTAGCTGATTTTGATGATATAGAGAAGGTTAAAAACTCTCTGTATGAGCTTGCTCTTGTTTATGAAATTAAAGGGGATAAAAAGATTGCAAAAGTATATTTTGATAAGCTGGCAAATATTGATATGAATTTTCGTGACTTAAAAGAAAAACTAAAACAATATCCTGATTATGAAATAAGTGATTCGGAAAATATTTCAGATGAAAATGAGAAAACAGTTAAAAAGAAAAAAAGAAAAAAGAAAATATCATTTTTATAGGTTAAACGATGGGATTGAAAGAATTTTATGGTCTAAAAGAGCTACCTTTTAATAATACTCCTGATTTAAAATATTTTTTTAAGTCTGAAAAGCATTCACTAGTTTTATACAAGTTAAACTACCTTATTAATTATAGAAAAGGGTTGGGCATAGTTTTAGGTCCAATAGGTACAGGAAAAACTATTTTAGCAAGGTTGTTTTTTGAAGAACTTGACCCTGAAAAATACGAAGCTGCATTGATTGTAGTTGTACATTCCGAAGTATCATCTGAATGGTTTTTAAAAAAGCTCTGCTTACAATTGGGAATACAAAATATACCTTCTGAAAAACATGAGATGGTTAATACCCTTTATAAAGAGCTTTCAAAAATCAATGAAATGGGGAAAAAAGTTGTCATACTAATTGATGAAGCTCAGATGCTTTCCAAAAAGGAAGTTATAGAAGAGATGAGGGGACTTTTAAATTTTGAAGATGAGAAAGGGAAGTTGATTACATTCGTTTTGTTTGGTTTGCCTGAATTAGAAAGTAACTTAAGACAGGATAAGCCCCTTTTCCAACGGGTTTCTATGAGGCTTGTTTTAGAACCATTGGATTTAAATGAAACTTTACGATATATCAAACATAGACTTAAAATTGCTGGTTCAGAAGAACTCATTTTTGAATCAGAAGCAATAAAGAAAATTTATGAATATTCTAAGGGGATACCAAGGTTAATAAATACTATTTGTGATAATGCATTGTTTGAAGGATTTTTGATAAAGAAGCATGTTATAAATAAAGATTTAATTGAACAAGTGGCTCAGGATTTAGGCCTTGCTTAATGATTGCTGGAGATAAATCTAAACAGAAAAAGATTTTCCTATATTTTATTCTTTTATTGATATTAATTTTAATAAATTTCATTGTTAGTTCAAAGCTTGTTAATTTTGAATTTCCTTTTACTTCAAATATTTCGATTTTTTTGCTTATAAATCTAAATATAGTATTATTACTCGCTTTACTGATTGTTATTTTCAGAAATTTGGCAAAAATATTTTTTTCTAAAAGTAAAGGAGTATTTGGTGCATCGTTACAAAGTAAACTGGTAATTTTTTCGATTATACTAAGTGTAATACCTGTATCGATAGTTTTCATTTTTTCTATCAATATTATTAATAATAGTATTAATAAGTGGTTTGATGCTCAGGTAGAGCAGGCGTTGAAAAGTTCGGTGGATTTAATGCAAAAATACCAGAATCAATTGGAGCAGGATTTAGTTGAGCAAACGTCTATATTATCAAAGCTTGTTACCACTAAAGGTTTTTTGTATCAGAGGAATTACGGAGAGCTTAAAAATTTTGTGGTAGATTATCTCCAAAATAACAGAATTGATGGCGTTGCAGTTTATAATAAAGAAGGGAATAGAATTTTATCAGAGGATAAAAAATTTTATATAAATTTCTTAGTAGACAAGGAAACTGTTGAAGAGATAGTAAAAAATGCAAAACAGGTAGCAAAATATGAATTTTTCGGTGAGAATCAGATTTATTGGGTAGGGGCACCTGTTTCTGCTAAAACTTCGGAAAAAGTAATATTAGGAGCATTATTTGTATATAAAATTGTTCCACCTGCTCAAGCCGAAAAAGTTTCAAAAATA
This sequence comes from Deferribacter autotrophicus, assembly GCF_008362905.1. Taxonomy (NCBI): domain Bacteria; kingdom Pseudomonadati; phylum Deferribacterota; class Deferribacteres; order Deferribacterales; family Deferribacteraceae; genus Deferribacter; species Deferribacter autotrophicus. Next base: position 27,189 of record NZ_VFJB01000002.1, on the reverse strand, counting down.
ATGGATTCTTATAGGAATTATAGTCAGATAAAATTTTTTGCAGAACCTGTTAAAAATTCATATAAAATTCTCCTTGTTTTAATGACATTACTTGTTGCTTTAGCAGGGATTTGGGGGAGTATTGTTTTTTCAAAAAATATAACCGAACCATTAGGAGCTTTGGCAGAAGCCTCAAAAAAGATTTCAAAAGGTGATTTGGATGTTAAGCTAGAGGAAGTAGGAGACTACGAGCTGCGAGTTTTAATTAAGTCATTTAATGAGATGGCGAGAAGACTAAAAGAACACACTGAACAGTTAAATAAAAAGAATAAAGAACTTGATAACATGTATAGGCAAATATTTAGAGATAATCAGTATATAGATACGATATTCAAAAATACAAAATCGGCTATCTTTCTTTTTGATGAAAATCTTAAAATTTTAAAATTCAATGATAAGGCAAAAGAAATATTAGAAATTGGAGAAGAGTGGTGGAATGAAATTTTGAAACTATTAAAAGAATTTTTCAAAAATCATAATGAAAAAAGTAAAAGTTTTCAGAAAGACTTGAAAGTTCATAATACGCAAAAAACATTTTCTATTACCTTATCTAAAGTCTATTTGAGTCATGATGAACCAGATAATATTATCCTTTTTATGGATGATATCACGGATATACTTAATGCAAAGAAATACGAAATATGGAAAGAGATTGCAAGTCGTATAGCTCATGAGATTAAAAACCCATTAACTCCAATTAAATTAAATGCAGAAAGAGTATTGAGAAAATTAAAAGAAGAGAATGGTAATGTATCTGAATCGATACAAAAAAGTATAAAAACTATAATTTTTGAAGTGAATGATTTGTATAAAATGGTAAATGAATTTAACGAGTTTGCTAGAATGCCAAATGTTTACAAGACATATTTTGATTTAAATGATGTTTTGAATGAAGTTGTAGAATTTTATAAAAGTTCGCATAATAATATTAATTTTATTTACAAAAAAACAGAAAGCGTTGATTTCTACGGTGATGTTTCTCAAATTAAAAGATTATTTCACAACCTTTTAAATAATGCTATTGCAGCGGTTAACGATAATGGGACTATTGAAATAGATATATCTGAGAATAAAGAATATATATGTCTATCATTTAAAGATAATGGTGTAGGGATAAAAAAAGAGGATGTTGATAAGATATTTTTACCATATTTCAGTAAAAAATCTGGAGGGACAGGTCTTGGGCTTGCAATTGTAAAGAAAATTGTAGAAGAGCACGATGGAGAGATCAAAGTTGAAAGTGTTGAAAATGAATATACAGTTTTTAATATAAGATTTAATAAAACAAACTGGGGTAAATGATGAAGGTCTTAATCATTGATGATGAAAAAAATATATGTGGCACAATAAAAGATATTGTAGAAGATGAAGGGCATGAAGCTGATTTTGCATTAACATTTGAGGATGGTTTTAAAAAACTTAAAGAGGAAGTTTATGACGTAATTTTTCTTGATATCTGGCTTCCTGATAGGGATGGCAATGAAGGGTTGAAGGACATAAAAAAGTACTTTCCAGAGACGGAAGTTATAATCATTAGTGGGCATGGGAATATCGAAAATGCAGTTGATGCAATTAAGCACGGTGCCTATGACTTCCTTGAAAAGCCATTATCACTAGATAGAATAATTTTATTACTTAAACATATCAGTGACAAAATCGAACTTGTAAGAGATTTGAAATATTATAAATTTGATCTATTGAAAAAGTATGAGTTAATTGGTGTAAGTGATGAAATAACCAAATTAAAGCGTAGAATTGAAAAGATTGCTCCAACAAATGCTTGGGTACTTATTACAGGAGATAATGGGACAGGTAAAGAACATGTGGCAAGACTAATTCATCTTTTAAGCAAGCGTTCAAATCAGAGATTTGTGGAGTTGAACTGTTCTGCTGTTCCATCTGAATTAATAGAAAGTGAAATGTTTGGATATGAAAAAGGTGCATTTACGGGTGCCGTAAGTAGGAAAATTGGTAAAATTGAACTTGCAAATAAGGGTACTCTATTTTTAGACGAAGTAGGGGATATGGATTTGATGATGCAGGCAAAGTTGTTGAGAGTATTGGAAACATTTGAATTTTCAAGGCTTGGAGGGAATGAAGTTATAAGATCTGATTTCAGATTAATTTCTGCAACAAATAAAGATATTGAAAAAGAGATTGCAGAAGGGAGATTCAGAGAAGATCTCTATTATAGAATTAACGTGGTACCTATTCATGTTCCTCCTCTCAGGCAGAGAAAAGTGGATATCCCTTTGCTGATAGATCATTTTTTAAAAGAATCATGTTATAATAATGGTCTTAATTTGAAAGAGATTGATGATGAGTTGATGGAGTTATTTGTAGAGTATGATTGGCCAGGTAATGTAAGACAACTTAAGAATACAGTTGAAAGAATGGTGGTTTTATCAGAATCGGATAAACTTACAGTAGATGATGCTCCTGGGTTTTTGAAAGGGCTGAAAAATGATGACTTTGAAATTATTAGTATGGGCTTACCTTTGAAGAAGGCTAAAGAGATATTTGAAAAGAATTATATTGCAAAAGTATTAAAGAGTACTAATTGGAATATATCTCAGTCTGCCAAAATTCTTGAGATTGAAAGGACATATCTTCACAGAAAAATAAATCAGTTTGGTCTAAAAAAATGAATAACAGTTATATTGCAGATCTTTTTGAAATATATGCAGATTATCTTGAGTTGAACAATGAAGATCCGTTTAAAGTAACAGCCTACAGAAGAGGTGCGAGAGTAATAAGAGGATTGGATTTTGAAATAGTGGATTATGTGAGAAATGGTGGAGTTTTGACGGATATAAAAGGGGTAGGGAAAGCATTATCCGGAAAAATTTTAGAAATTATAGAGAAAGGAAGTTTTGATGCTCTTGAAAAAATAATACAAAATACACCTGAAGTTTTGATTGAGATGACAAAAATTCCGGGTTTAGGACCGAAAAAGGCGTTTAGGCTTTATAAAGAGCTTAATATAAGGTCTATTGGAGAACTTGAGTATGCTTGCAATGAGAATAGGTTAAAATTGTTAAAGGGATTCGGTTTAAAAACACAGGAAAAGATATTAAAAGGGATTTCTTTTTATAACAAACATAAGGATAGATATTTGTTTTCTGAAATAGAGCCAATTGCAGAGGATTTGAAGAATGTGGTTAAAGGGTTCAAGGATGTTAAGAGGATCGAGATAGCTGGTAGTTTGAGGAGAAAGCTTGAAACCGTTAAAGATATTGATGTTGTTGTTGAACTGAAAGAAAGTAATTGTATCCCTCATTTTATTCAGTATTTGAGCGAAAATGAGGACATTAATTTGGAAGAAAAAGGGGACAAGAAAATAACATTTAAATACAAAGGTATCCATACCGATCTTAGGATATGTGATGGAGATAGTTTTATTACAATGTTGCATCATCTTACGGGTAGTAAAAAACATAATGAAATAATTAGAATGAAGGGGAAGGAGAAAGGTTATAAAATAAATGAATATGGTGTTTTTGATGGAGATAAACAAATTAAAATTGAAAAAGAATCAGATATTTACACTCTTCTTGATATGCCATATGTGATACCGGAACTTCGAGAGGGGTTTTACGAGTTTGAAAGGGTGGTGGATGAAGAAAATTTGATTTCCTTAAATGATATAAGGGGTGTTTTCCATGTGCATACAAGCTATTCCGATGGTTCTATGAGTATTGAAGATGTTATAAAAGTTTGTCTGGATAGAAATTACCAATATGTAGGAATTTCCGATCATAGCAAGTCTTCTTATATCGCAAACGGGTTGGATGAAAAAAGAGTGTTTCAACAATTTGAAGAGATTGGAGAATTGAAAGAAAAGTATAAAGAAATTAAAATTTTAAAAGGGATTGAGTGTGATATTTTAGCAGATGGATCTCTGGATTTTGATGATGAAGTGTTACAAAGGTTTGATTTTGTGATTGCAGGTGTTCATTCTCATTTTAATTTGGATAAAAACAGTATGACAAAAAGGCTGGTTAAGGCACTCAGTAATCCTTATGTAAATATTTTTGGACATCCTACCGGTAGACTTTTATTGAGTAGAGAAGGATATACTTTTGACGAGGATGAAGTTTTTAAAGTGTGCAAGGAGAATGGGGTGGTAATTGAGTTGAATGCAAATCCTCACAGACTTGATATTGACTGGAGGAGGATGGAATATGTTCATAAATACAATCTACTCATTTCAATAAGTCCGGATGCTCATTACAAAGAAGGGTTTGATGATTTAAGATTTGGTGTTTATGTAGCGAGAAAAGGGTGTATTATAAAAGAGCAGGTTTTGAATACAAAAAGTTTTGACGAAATTGCGGAAAAACTAAGATTATAAGCAAAAATAACTAAGATACCTTAAAATTTTATCTAAAAGACTTGACAAACCTTATAAAACAATCTAGTAACTATCTGAGGTTTTTCTTAAATCTGTGTTATAATATAAAAAGAATAAAGGATAATTACCATAGGAGGAGAAATTGAAAAAACTTTATCCTGTTTATGTAAATAGAAAAAGTCCCTGTTATTCAAAGGATCATCTAGGAAACACAGGTTGTCCCGCCAAAAATGATATTCCAAAATTCTTACATCTGGTTAGTTTAAGAAGATTTGAAGAAGCGTTTTATCTGCTTAAAGAGACTAATCCCTTTTCTGCTGGATGTGGGAGGTTTTGCGACCATCCTTGTGAAACGGCCTGTAACAGAGCAAAATTTGATATGCCAGTGGATATAAAAGCATTAGAGCGTTTCGTAGCAGATTGGGGTTATAAAAAGGGGTTAAAACCTAAAAATGTTAAAACAAAAAATGATAAACAGGTGGCTGTGATTGGTTCTGGTCCCGGAGGACTTTCTGCAGCCTATTTCCTTGCAAAGGAAGGTGTTAAAGTGGATGTTTATGAAAAGCACTCAAAACCTGGGGGATTACTGGTTGAAGGGATACCTGTTTACAGATATCCGAGAGAGATTTTTCAAAAGGAGTTACAGTATATTATTGATACAGGAGTTAATATTTATTGTGATGAAAATGTTAATAAAGAGAAATTTTTAAAGTTAGTGAAAGAGTATGATGCCGTTATAGTTGCAACCGGTGCCCATAAACCTGGTGTTATGGGGATAGAAGGTGAGGATTTAGGAAAGGTTTATAACGGAATACAGTTTTTAAGAGATGTAAATTTTGATAATGTAGAAAATTTAAAGTTAAAAAAAGGTGAAAGTATAGGAATTATCGGTGGTGGTTATACTGCTTTTGACGTGGCAAGGGTTTCGGTGAGATTGGGTGCAAAACCGACTGTTATTTATAGAAGGACTGTTTCTGAAATGACCGCTCATCCGGGGGAAGTGGAAGAATCGAAAAGGGAAGGTGTTGATTTTAAATTTTTACTTCAACCTGTGAGTATTAAAAGGAAAAACGAGAAGTTGATTTTAAAATGCCAAAAAATGAAGCTTGGCCCTGTGGATGAAAGCGGAAGAAGAAGACCGGTGCCGGTAAAAGATGTTTATGAAGAGTTTGAATTTGACAGGATTGTAGTAGCTGTGGGTGACAAGCCTGATTTCTATTTCGTGGGGGAAAGTTTTTCAATAGAGTTTCCAAGGCTTATTTGTCATGATTTACCTGTAGAGTTGAAAGATAAAGTTTATATAACCGGCGATGCGGCCATGGGAGCAGTGGAGAATACCGGTATGGTGGTGAGGGCTGTTGGACTTGCAAGGGAGACAGCAAGAGCCGTATTAAAAAATCTGGGAATTGATGTGGCAGAGGAGCCTGAGAGAGAGATTGCATTTTTTGATACTTTAAATGTGAAATATTTTGATAAATCTTCAAGGTTAGTTGAAGAAAAACTCGATTTTGGAGAAAGAAAAGAAAGCTTTAGAGAGATTGTAAAAACTATTGATGAAGATATGGCTGTTCTTTTTGCAAAGAGGTGTTTCTTTTGTGGAATTTGTATACAGTGTGATTGGTGTTATAGGTATGCGGGTGGGTCCATTGTGAAACATATTACCGAATGGAGTCTGGAAAAGGATGCTTGTTTTTACCACTTTTTAGAGGAGAAGATGGGCTCAGCTACATTCAAAAGCGTGGAAGCCTGTCCACGAGCTGCCCTCAGTGTAATTGAGGAGGGTTCACCAAAAATAGATTATGTTGAAAAACAATATACAAACTTAAAAAAGCTATTAGGGGTTTCAGATGTTGAAAAGAAATAGAGAGATAACAGTAGAGGAATTTTCAGGGGGCAAAGAGGGGTTACCTCTTGGTGCCTGTGGTTTGCTGGCTTCCTTTGGAGAATTTCGGTTAATGCCGTTGTTAAAAGCTGCGATGTGTTTGCAATATCGAGGAAGGACCGGTGCCGGCGTAACATTAAAAGGTATTTATAAAGATAATGATTTTTACGTTTTTCACATAATGTATCGAAATCAGTACAAAGTAAGAGAGCTTGAAGAGGTAATTGAAGATTGGGGAGTTCATATTCTTGATTCACAAAATATGGTTCAGAAGAAATTTTACTATGAGTACGATTTACCTGTTATAAAAAGATACTATGTCACGCCTCCCACAAAAGAAGAAATGATGTATCGGGAGAGGATTGCTGACGATTACAAATATATTTTGAAACATGTAACTCTTTTTAATAAAACTTTTATGGATGACGCAAGAATCTTTTCATCTTCAAAAGAGAACGGAACGTTTCTTACCGCTTTTGAATTACAGGATACAATCAAACTTTATGACTTGGAGCAGTATGAAGATTGGTTTTATGAGGGTTGCCTGATACATTTGAGATGGCCTACCAGTAAAGGACGAGGTTTATGGTGGGGGCCTCAGCCTATATCTCTTGGAGAAATTTCAGGGATTCATAATGGCCACTTATCGAGTGATAAATCAAATGCCACTGCTCTTGAACAGCTTGGTATAGATTTGCATGTGGGTACAGATTCAGAGGCTATTTTTCTACAAACTGATTATCTTTTAAGACAAGGGTTTTCTATTGAGGAAATTGAGTGGATTATGTGCCGTAAGTTTCCTCAGGAGTTAGAAGAGATGGATGAGGAAAAAAGAGAGAGATATCTTGAGCTTATAAAAGATCCCTATTTAAATAGGATGAAGATGAGTGGTCCTGCTACCGCTATAGTTCTTGTGGATGATTATTGTATCGGTATGACGGATAGGGACCATTTAAGGTCATTTAGTATTGGATACAACGATAAAGTGGCATTTTTGGGTAGCGAACAGAGAGCGATTCTTTCTGCGGCTTATTTTATGGAAGTTTCTTTGGATAAAGTTTATGATCCAGATGCCGGCAAAATTGTTGCCTTTGAAGTCAAAGATAAAAAGCTAAAAAAATTAGATTATAACTGGAGATGGAACAATGATTAAGAAAGAGGTTATTGTAAAAACTTCCATTAAATATACAGAGCCTAAATCTACCGGAGTTTATGCAAGGGGAGCAAAATACTGGGTTAAAGTAACTACTGAGGAAGAAGAGCCTGGTAGAGGGTGTGTGCATTGTGCAAGGTGTGTGGAAGCCTGTACACACAATTTAAATGACCCCGAAAGTGGTTATGGTGTTTTCACTATGGAAATGGTTTATTATGACATTGAGGGCAACAGAGTGAAAGCAGGGGAAGATGATGAGATTCATTTGATTGAGAAGATATTATGGATTAATCCTGATGAGTGTTGCAACTGTAAAAGATGTGTGAAAATGTGTCCTCAAAGGGCAATCAAAGTATATAAAAATCCTGATTACCATGATATCGGTGTGGAGTTTACCGATTCTACGGTTATCAATAATTGTTTGATGAGGGCAAATGGCGAATCTACTGTTAGCAGTGCCCATTTGGGTTTGCAAAAATCAAAATTATCTAGCGATTGGCTCATTGATGCAGCTGAAATTTTGAGTCCTCAAAGAGATCATCTTCATGAGTATGCCGGTAAATTTGACAATATGTTTCTTGGAAAGAGGAAAGCAAAGTTTAAATGTGAAACACCGATTTTTGATGTGCATATGAGTTATGGCTCCAATAGTCATGAGGCTTTTCTGGCAAGGTTAATGGCAAGTATAAAGTTGGGACGTCCTTTTTTCACAGGGGAAGGGTATCTGCATCCGGATATGATGCCGGCAGCAAAATACTGCATACTGCAGTTTGGTTCAGGTGGATATGGACCATGGGTGGAGTTGGATAAATTTGCCGGTATTTCCATGAAGTATGGGCAGGATGCTAAGAAAGGAAAGGGTGGAAGGTTACAGGCTAAGAAAAATGATATTGAGATTGCTTTGCTTAGATGTGTTGAAGCTTTACGAGATTTAACTTCACCGAATCCTCAGCATTTACAGTATTCCATTGAAGAGCTACCTATGAGAGTGGAGTCTTTAAGGGCTTTGCTTGGAGATGAGAAGCTCATCGGTGCAGATGTATATGGTACGGCTTGGAATTTCACAGAAATTGTTGTTGCTCTCGCAAAAGCGGGATTTGATTACATTACTATAAAAGCCGGTGATGGTTCAACAGGAGCTGCCCATTATGTGGATTTACAAAATAAAGGTTTAAATGTAGTTTATCTTACTCACATTGCTGATCTTGCATTACGCAAAGAAGGGTTAAGGGAGCAGGTTTCCATTATATCAGAAGGAGGAGTGCTTGATAGTTTTCATGCATTTCTTGTGCTTCTTGCGGGTGCTGATTTTGTAGGGATGGGGATGAGGACTCTTCATCCTTTAGGATGCACTTTGTGCCAACGCTGTCATACCGGGCAGTGTGCATGGGGGATTACTTCTAGGCAGTATGGAGATAGAATCGATCCTGAAATTGCAAGTGAATATATCGTAAATATGATAAAATCGTTTCAAAAAGATATGGAAGGATTGGCAGCTGGGCTTGGTATGAGCTCTCATGCTGACGTGGTTGGAGCAAGAAGATTCAGGTATCACGGCAATGATCCATTGCTCTTCCAAACATTTGGAATAGAAGATTTTGAAAAACAGGTATCAAATGTAGCCATTAGAGAGAGAAATCATAAAGTTTTTAAAACTTATGATATGATTTACAGAGAAAATGAAGGTTTAATTAACGAGTGTTTGAGTAAAATAGAAGGTGATTTTTTAAAAATAGATGTTCAGGTGAGTGAGATTGATAGTAGGACGTTGAATCTTATTATGAAAATGGCGGTAGAGCGTGGAGTGAAAAGATTTTATCTAGATAATGTGGTGGGGCAGAGATTAATTGGTACAGGTGTGAAATGTGAGGAAATTACTGTTAGAGGTTTGGTGGGTAATCACTCTTTTGCCTTTGTGAGAGATGTGAAAATAAATGTGATACCAAACCACTCCACAAAGACTACAATTCCTGCCAATGTTCAGGTTGGTGTTGCCAATACGTCCAATCCTAAAGAGATAAATATTGCAGGAGATGTGAGTGATCTTTTTGCTGCTTATGCGGTAAGTGGTAAATTTAGGGTAGCAAAAAGTGGCGGTGTGAGAAATCTTTTACTGATGAAGGCTGGTTTGCCAAGAGAATGGGCTGAGCTTGATTTATCTAAGTACGAGTATTATGAAAAAAATGATATTTTAGAAGAATTGTTAATAAAATACCAGAAAAGAAAAAGCTTATGTAGTAAAATGAGCTGGGAGCAGTTTTTAGAAACCTTTGAAAAGAGATTAAATGAGCGGAAACCACCTGTGGCTATTTACGGCGTTGGATATGAAAAAGGTATGGGTGATTATTTTATGGAATATGCCCAGGGTGGAATTGGTATAGTATTAAATGTGGTAGATATGGATAACCCAATGGGGTATTATATATGTAGTGGGATGACGGCAGGGGCGGCTTACATAAGAGGAAATATCAAAGAGTCACAGCTCGGAGTAGGGGTTAAAAAGATAGATTATCTTACAGAAGAGGATAAAAAGTTTTTGGAAAATGAAATTATAGAGTTTTTGGATTATTTTTTGAATGTTGATATTGATGAGGAGTATAACAAAAAGTTAAGAATGTTTGCAGAGAGGTTTTATAATAATAAGGAAGACATTTTCAGTGATTTTCACAAAATTATTCCTGTATCAAGTCGCGACTCTGATTCACCATTTTCATAATATAAAGGGGGCTTATAGCCCCTTTTAAATCCCCTAACATAAAGGGGGATGCTTGCTCCCCCATTAAATCCCCCAAAAATGCTGGTTCATAAAAAATTATTAAAAAATCAGATTTTACTTAGTTGCCACTTTTTCAGTGGCAACTAATTATATTTTAAACTTTTCAGCTATTTTTGATAACTCTTTGTTGATTTGGACAAGTTTGTTGGACAGATTAAATACGTCTTGGACTTTTTGACTACATTCAACGTTGGTATTGTTAATATTATTAAGTGATTCAGCAATTGAATTAACAGCAGTGTTTAGTTCTTCAATCATATTAACAATTGGATTTATTGCGTTTATTGCATCTTCAAGTTTTTGAACATTGCTATTAAAATTATCACCTAAATTTTTTAAGTTAATTACTCCTTCATCAAGGGCATAGATTCCATCGTTTACCATTAATACTGAATTATCAATTTCGTTATTTATTGTTTTTATCATTTTAGAAATATCATTTACAGATTTTGCGGTTTTTTCTGCTAATTTTCTAACCTCATCCGCTACTACAGCGAAACCTCTGCCATGTTCACCTGCCCTTGCTGCTTCAATGGCAGCATTTAGAGCAAGTAAATTAGTTTGGTCAGCAATATCAATGATGATATTAACCACGTCATGTATTTTTTTGCTTGCTTCTTTCAAATTTGTAAGATTTACAGAGGCTTTCCCTAGATCTTTTGAAATATTAGAAACATCATTTATAGATTTGATTAACATATCATTACTTCCCAAAACATCATCTCTTACTGTATTTAGGTTTGTAATGCTTGTATTAATATTATTAGCAATATCATAGGCACTTTGAGAAAGCTGCTCAGTTGCTGCCACAGTACTTTCAATATTATGACTGACATCATTAAAAGAGCATGACATGGTATTCATTTCTTCTTCTAATTTTGAACTTACATCTTTTAGAGTGTTTATTGTGTTCATGATGTTTTTTATAATAGTTTTTAATCCGTTTTTCATTTCATTTAATGAATTACTTAGAGTGGCAAGTTCATCTCTACCTTTTGAAATTATATCTTCTGCAGTTAAATCTCCATCTTCAATTTTTTTAGCAAGATTAACCGCATAATTTATTGTGCTTGCAATTTTATTTGAAGATATAATGCCTATAATTAGTCCGATTACTATTGCTATTAGAACAGAAATTACTAATAAACTGTTTGTTTTATTTATAGATGATTCGATTGTTTTGAACGAGCTGGAGACTTTTTTATTGGATAGCAGAACAATTTTATCTATTTTCTTTTCAAGAGAGTTGTTTAAATTATTAACCTCTTTTAATAGGTTTATCAATTGTGTGTTTATTTGTATTTTTTTCATATACTCATTGAAAAGATTTTTAGCTTCTTTTTGTATTTGTTTGTTTAAATTTATCAGTTTGTTAAAATGTTTTATTTTCTTCTTGTCGGTGATTTGATTAATAGCAATTTTTTGGTAAGTACCACCTTTTAAAAAAGTATTAATGATAGCGACCATTGTTCTTGAATAGCTAATCATCGAATCTTTTGCGTCTTCTATATCAAATTCATCTGTAAAATTGATTAATAAAGAAGAGTAGATTTTTATCTGGAGTATATCTTCCATAATCTTACTAAGTAACATTAATTCGTTATTATTTTTAGTGTTAGAGGTAATTATAAAGGTTTCACCTTTTTGTTGCCTGTACAAACTATCTATTTTGTCAAAGATTTCCATAACATTTGCTGATGTGTTTAAATAATCGATTTTTAAAGAAACAAGCTTTTGGGAAAGGGATGAAAAATTTTTGTAATCTTTTTTTATAGCTTGTAACTCTTTACTAAAATCTTTTAAATTTACATTTAGTGATTTAAGATTTTTATCAATTTTACTTATTAAATTGTTAAGTTGTTTTTCACTATTGCTTATTTGTTCAATGTCTTCTTCAGCTTTTATATCCTTCAGGGTTGAAGATAATTTGAGAAAATCAGATTGGATATCTTTTAAGAATGTTTGTAGTTTTATAGAACCAGATATATCCTTTTGTAGTTGGTTAGATATTTTCTTAAATGATGTTATTGCAATTAACCCTGCGATTAAAAAAAGAAATGAAATTAATAGATAAGATAAAACGATTTTGAGTTTGATACTCATAATAACCTCCAACTGTTTTAACTATCGGTAAGACAAAAAGAAACTTTATAGCTATTGTAATAATTGCAATTTTGCATACTTATAATAGGAAGAGTTTAGCAAAGCTTCGACGTATTCAGTATTTTTTCTGAAATCTGATACAAGATTTTTTGGTAACGTTTTTGTAGGAGATTTGAATCGTAGTGGGTTTATGAATTTGCCATTTTTTGTTATTCGATAGTCCACATGGGGACCTGTGGCATAACCTGTCATACCTACGTATCCAATAATGTCACCTTGTTTCACATAATGTCCTATTTTTAACCCTTTTTTAAATCTGGAGAAATGTAGATAATAAGTATAATATCCATTATTGTGCTTTAATTTTACATAGTAGCCGTTTGCCTTTGAGTAACCTTTTTTTACCACAATGCCATCTGCTGTAGCATGAACAGGTGTTCCTATTGGAGCAGCATAGTCAACTCCATAATGAGGTCTATATGTTTTCAGTACAGGATGTAACCTTTTTATTTTAAAGGTTGACGTGATTCTTCCAAACTTTAAAGGAGCCTTTAAGAAACCTTTTTTAAGAGATTTACCCTCAGGTGTAAAATATCCTCTGATTTTATTTCCTTCAAAATAAAGAGCTCTTATGAGTCTACCTTGATTTACAAAATCTGCACCAAGTATTTTGCCGTATCCTATGAATTTGTCTTTACAAAAAAGTTTTTCAACTACTATTGAGAATTGATCACCTGGTCTTATATCTTTGAAAAAGTCAATTTCCCATTCAAATATCTCAGCAAGCCTAACAGCAAGTTCTTCAGATTCACCCATTGATTTAATAGCTTCAAATAAACTATAATTTATTTCACCAGAAATTACGGTATCGATTTTTTTCACAGGATATTTTATTATTTTTACCTGCAATGAGTTTAAATCAAGAATTATGTCTTTAGTAAAACCATCGTGAATTATCATCTTATTAGATTGAAAAGTGTATGTTACCCCTTTTTTTAAAACAAACTCTGGATCAGCTTTTTTCAAGTTTTTATTAAGTATCAATATTTCTTTAGGTGTTAATTTTTCGTTAAGTATGGAATAAATTGAATCTCCATTTTTAACAGTTAATGTGTTTGCAAAAGTAAAAATGGAATAAAACATAAAAAGTATTGTGTAGAATTTTTTCAATTTGCTCTCCTTTTGATAAAAACATAGGTGATTATCATTAGAACAATAAAAGGTATCATATAAAAGGTTATTTTGTGAAGATTATTTTTAACAAGTTCAATATTATTTCCTACAAAAAAACCTACATAGGCTAAAATTACGACCCAGATTCCAGCTCCAATTCCGGTGTAAAGGATAAACTTAACGAGATTCATCCTTGCAAGACCTGCAGGAAAAGAGATGTACTGCCTAATACCTGGCAGTAGTCTGCTCACAAAGGTGGTTATTTCACCATGTTTTTGAAAAAATCCTTCAATTTTTAGAAATTTTTGTTCATCAATAAAGAGATACTTGCCATACTTTATTAAATATTTTCTACCAAATCTGTAGGCAATATAGTAATTAAAAAGAGCACCTAAAATACTACCGACAATACCGCAAATTATAACCACTATCAGGTTCATTTTACCCTGTGAAGCAAGATATCCAGCTGGGGGGATTACTATTTCACTTGGAAATGGGAAAAAAGAGCTTTCAAGAGCCATAAGCAGAATAATTCCAAAATAACCTATTTGGGATATGCTGGCTACAATAAATGCTGCGATTTTATCCATTGGATTTTAGCAACTCCTCTGCTTGTGATAGTGATGATGCAGAATTTGTTCCGGATATCATGGTTGCAAGCACTTCCTTCCTTTCATTTTCATTTAGTTTTTTAATTAATGTGAATGTCTTGTCGTTAGCTGAGCTTTTTATAATGTGAAAATGAGCATTCCCCATTGCTGCTACAATGGGTAGATGGGTGATGACTATAAGTTGCTTTTTACTGGATAAGGCTTTTAGTTTTTCACCAACTTTTTTCGCTGTTTTACCACTTATTCCTGTATCCACTTCATCGAAAATCAGTGTATTGATTTCATCTATTTCAGCAAAGATCTCTTTTAGTGCAAGCATAATCCTTGAAAGTTCGCCACCTGAAGCTACCTTAGATAGAGGTGCTGTGTCAAACCCCTTGTTTGTTGTAATGTAAAATTCGGGAAGTTTGCTTCCATCGGCAGTTATTTTGTCCTGTTCTTTTAATTTTACTTCAAAGACTGCATCTTTTAATTCAAGCTCTTTAAGAATGGCTTCAATTCCCTTTTTTAATTTTTTAGCAATTTTTCTTCTTTCTTCGTAAAGCAGATTATCTTTATTTTTTAGTTCTTCGAAAGCTTTTAACACTTCACTTTGAAGTTTCTCGATGTATTCATCCCCTGTATCAAGGGATTCAAGTTCTTTTTTAATATTCTCTTTATGGTTTAATAAATCCTCAAGAGTAGGACCGTACCGTTTTAAAAGTTTATCTAAAGCCATTTTTCTATCAATTAGATTGTTCAATTCATCCACATTATACTCTTCAAAATCAAATATATTTTCCAATGTATTTACAATATCATTTATCTCGTAAGATATGTCTTCAGTTTTTTCGTATACTGATTTGAACTCTGATTTCAAGTCTTTAATAATAAGTAGATGGTGTGAAAGTTCAGAAAGAAGTTTTTCAATGGAAATATCTCCATAGCTTAAAATTTGTAAAGATGCATCGATTGCATTTTTAATTTTTTCGATATTTGATAAAAATTTAATTTTTTCTTCTAATTTTGAGTCTTCATCAATATCAATGTTTAGAGCTTCGATTTCTGATAGCTGTTCTTGCAAAATCTGTTTTTTAATCTCTAACTCTTTTCTGTTTTTTACGATGTTTTCAAGTTTACTTTTCAACTCAATGTATTTCTTGTAACTATTTTTAAAATCTATAACAATATTCTCATCAATTAATTTATCTATAAATAACTTATGGGAATCAGGATTTAAAAGAAGCTGATGATCATGCTGTCCATGGATATCCACAAGTTTTTTTCCAATTTCTTTTAATTCATTTAGTGTGGCAAGGTTTCCATTAATAAATATTCTGTTTTTTCCAGATGAATCAATTTCTCTTCTCAAAATTATAGAATTATCTATTTCAAATTTTTCTTTTGTTTCAGTGTCCAGAGCTATTTCTTCAAAGAGAGCTTCAAATACAGTTTTTTGTAGGGTATCTCTTTGTTTATCACGAGAAAATCTTTCACCAAGAACCATTTTTAGACTTTCAACAAGTAAAGATTTTCCTGCACCTGTTTCTCCAGTGATTACGTTAAGTCCTCTATCAAATTCTACTTCCACTTCTTCAAAAACTGAAAAATTTCTTATTTTGAGGTACGATAACATTATTTGTTACCCCAGTTAAGTTTTTCACGTAGAAGTGAAAAGTAATTTCTATTTTGTGGGATTATCAATCTTGCAAAATTTGTTGATTTTTTAATTAATATTTTGTCCCCTTTTTCAAGTTTTTTACCAATCTGGCCATCAAATGTAATAAAAATCTTTTCATCCTCACTTTTTATAACGATTTTAATAATGGAATCATCTGGGATAATTATGGGCCTGAGTGTAAGAGAGTGTGGACAGATGGGAGTGATTAGAATTGAGTCCATGGTAGGAAACACTATAGGTCCACCTGCAGCAAGGGAGTAAGCAGTGGAGCCAGTGGGGGTTGCTATAATAAGACCGTCAGAACGATAGGTGTTTACAAACATGTCATTTATGAAAACATCCATTTCAATTATTCTTGCAAGAGCCCCCTTATGAATCACAATATCGTTTAACACTTCCATCTGGAAGTTATCATTATCATTATTCAGGATTTCTCCATGCAGTTTCATCCTTTTTTCACATTTGTAATTATCAGCTAAAATATTTTCCAAGGTTTGGATGGCTTCATTTACCTTGGTTTCTGTGAGAAATCCTAGTCTACCTAGATTTATGCCAAGAATTGGAATATCTTTACTGTCAATCAAACGTATGGCGGAAATTAATGTCCCATCTCCGCCAAGAACTATTATCAGTTCAGAATTTTCTTTTATTTCTTCATCACTGTTTGAAGGTAAATTTAAAACAGATGCAGCACGCTCATCAAGTAATATATTTTTATTTTTTTCCTTTAAAAACGTATAAATTTTTTGGGCAACGGGTTTGGCTGTTTCAGAGTGTGGTTTAGCTATCAATGCAATGTTATTCATTTATCGCTCTCTCAATTAAATCGTCATAATTAATTTCTTCAGTGAAATTTGCCGAATACACAAAGTACGCCAAATATTCGGTATTTCCTTTTGCACCTTTAATGGGGGATTTTGCTAGCCCTTTTAATTTATAACCGTTAGTTTCTGCACAATCAATAATTTTTTTAATGACGTCTTTGTGAACTTCAGTATTTCTCACAACACCTTTTTTACCTACTTGCTCCCTTCCTGCCTCAAATTGAGGTTTGATAAGTACTATAAATTCACTCTTTTCTTTGCAAAACTGAATAGTTTTTGGTATTATTAGGGTTAAGGAAATGAACGAAACATCACTTGTAATGATATCTACCTTTTCACCAATCTGTTCAAATTCTATGTAGCGGAAATTACATTTTTCTATATTGATAACTTTTGGATTAATTCGCAGGCTGTAATGTAATTGCCCCCTACCCACATCTACCGCATATACTTTTTTTGCACCATTTTTTAATGCCACATCGGTAAAACCACCTGTGGAAGCACCTATATCGAGGACAGTTTTGTCTTTGAAATTCAGATTAAAGACCTTGACAGCCTTTTCAAGTTTTAGTCCCCCTTTGCTTACATAAGGAAGAGTTTCTTTTATAAAAATTTCTGCGTCTTCATCAACTTTAGTGCCTGGTTTTTCAATTTTTTCATTATTTACAAAGACAAGACCAGCCATTATTAAACGCTGGGCTTTTTCTCTTGATTCTACAAGCTTTTTTGATACAAGAATTTTATCTAATCTATCTTTTCCCATTCAGAAATAATCTTTTCTTCAATTGATTTGGCATCAAGTCTTATCAGTTTTCTGAGCTCTTTTACTGAGCCATGTTCAATAAATCTATCAGGAATTCCTAATTTTATGAATTTTTCAGGGTAAACATTGTTTTCTGCCAGTATGGAAAGTATTTCGTCGCCGACACCACCATTTACACTATTTTCCTCTACAGTTATAATCATCTTTTTATTTTTTGCTATTTCAAGGATTTTTTCAATATTTAGAGGTTTTAGGAACCTTAAATTTAAAAGGGCGACAGAGAATTTGTTCTTTAAGTTGTTATAAGCTTCAAATACTTCATCAAAAATGTGTCCAGCACTAATAATTAAGATTTCACCTGAATCATTTATAACTTCCGGCTCATAAAGTGTAACTGGTATTTTTGGTAAATCATATACTTTTATATCACCTCTTGGATACCTGATTGCTACTGGTGCATCTAATTCATAGCTTAATTTTAGCATTTCGATCAGTTCAAACTCATCTTTGGGAAGCATTATATGGATATTTGGAACAGTCCTAAGATATGAAATATCAAAACTTCCATGATGAGTTGGACCATCTGCTCCTACAAGGCCAGCTCTGTCAATGCAGAATATAACAGGTAAATTTTGAAGGGCTACATCATGAATAATCTGATCATAAGCTCTTTGAAGAAAAGTTGAGTAGATAGCCACATATGGTTTGCATCCACTGATTGCAAGACCAGCGGCAAAAGTGACGGCGTGTTGTTCTGCAATCCCTACGTCAAAAAATCTTTCTGGAAAAGTCTCAGCAAATTTGTTCAGACCTGTGCCTGGTTTCATTGCTGCTGTAATAGCTACAATATTATCATGTTGTTTAGCTAATTCTAAAAGAGCGTCGCCAAAAACTTCAGTAAATGTTTTACCTTTAAATTTTATTGGTTTTCCTGTTTCTATATCAAAGGAAGATACACCATGAAATTTCTCTGGATTTTCTTCAGCAGGCTTAAACCCTTTTCCTTTTTTTGTTATGACATGGATTAGGGTAGGACCATCCTGGATTTTTGCATTGTGTATAGCTTTATCAAGCTCTTTTAAATCATGTCCGTCAATGGGACCAATGTATTTCAAACCCAATTCTTCAAACAATATACCTGGAGTAAATAGCCCTTTTAACCCTTCTTCAAACTTTTTTGCCATTTTTAAAAGCTTATCTCCAAGGGGAGCGTGTTCTAAAATGTTTTGGACATCTTTTCTAAGATGGGTGTAAAATTCACCTGTCATTGCCCTTGATAGATAGCTTGAGATAGCACCCACGTTTTTACTGATTGACATTTCATTGTCGTTTAAAATGACAATCATATCTTTATCCAGATGCCCCAAGTTGTTTAACCCTTCAAAGGCAAGTCCTGCAGTTAATGCTCCGTCGCCGATTATTGCTACAATTTTGCGTTTTTTACCGATTATTTCATCCGCCATTCTTATCCCCAATGCAGCGGAAACAGAAGTACTGGTGTGTCCAACACCAAAGGCATCATAGGGGCTTTCTGAAGGTTTGTTAAAGCCGCTAATACCTTTAAATTGTCTTAATGTATGGAATCTTTCCAGTCTGTCAGTCAAAATTTTATAGGCGTAGGATTGGTGCCCCACATCCCAAATTATCCTGTCGTGAAGAGGATCGAAATTTTTTAATAAAGATAAAGTGAGTTCTACAACGCCAAGGGATGGAGCAATGTGTCCACCGTTTTTGGCGCAAACCTCAATAATTAGTTGTCTTGTTTCAGCGGCTAATTTTTTTAATTCATCGTAATTTAAATTTTTTATATCATCAGGTAGTTTTAATTGTTTTAGAAATTCCATCAATTTGTCCTTTCAATAATGTATTTGGCTATTTCAATAAGAGGAAAAGCAGCTTTATCATATACAGAGATTTCTTCGATGGCTTCATCTATCAATTTTTTAGCTTTTTTCTTTGACTCATCAAGACCAAATATTTGAGGGTAGGTGGCTTTGCTGTTTTTTTCATCACTTTTTGCATTTTTACCTAGTTGCTCTGTAGTGCTTGTGATATCAAGGATATCATCCACAATCTGGAAAGCTAAACCAATCTTTTCACCGAAATTATGCAATCTCTTTTTATCTGTCTCATCTCCAAAACCAAGTATAGCACCAAGCTCACAACAGTATGATAATAGTTTTGCAGTTTTATGAATATGAATAAAAGATAAGGTTTCTTCATCTATAGGTTTGCCTTCATTGTTTATATCTGCGTATTGTCCGCCCACCATTCCTTCAAAACCAGCATGTTTGGCAAGTTTAAAAGCTGCTTCAATCATGATATTTTCAGGGATATCCGGGTTTAAATCTTTATCGAGCATAACTTGAAATGCATGAGTTAAAAGAGCGTCGCCAGCAAGAATTGCAGTGGCTTCTCCAAACATAATATGATTTGTGGGTTTACCTCTTCTTAAATCGTCATCATCCATAGCTGGAAGATCATCATGGATTAAAGAATAGGTATGAAGCATTTCAACAGCAGCGGCAAAAGGGGTTACTTTATCAAAATAGCTTTCAAAGATACCGTAAGATGAATAGATAAGAACAGGTCTTAATCTTTTGCCGCCAGCAAAAAGGCTGTATCTCATTGATTCTAACAGACCAACAGTGTGTTTATTTGAATAAACAAGATTGTTGCGCATCCAATCATCTACTTTGTTTGCGAAAAATTTAATGTAGTTTTTTAAATTGAAATTATTACTCATCAAAAGGCTCCGAAGTTAATGTGCCATCTTCATTTACTTCCAATATTTTGTTTACCTTGAGTTCAAGTTTTTTTAAAAACTCTTTACATTCTTTACCGATTTTCATTCCTTCTTGAAAAAGCTGTAGCGATTCTTCAATACCAAGCTCTTCATTTTCAAGAATATTTACAATTTCTTCAAGCCTTTGCATTTTTTTTTCAAAACTATTTTTTTCACTACTCATTGGCAAGCCCTTTCAAAAATTCTACTACTTTTTCCACATGTCCATTAACTTTTACATTATAAAAAGATTTTATAATAATACTGTTTTCATCTATGATGAAAGTGGATCTGATAATTCCTTTTGTCACTTTACCATACATCTTTTTTTCACCAAAAGCACCATAGCTTTCAGCAACTTTTTTCTCTGGGTCTGATAAAAGTAAAAATTTGATACCATGTTTTTCTTTAAATTTTTTATGTGAATTAACAGAATCAGGACTTATTCCGACGACTTCTGCACCTAATTTTTTAATTTCTTCATAATAATCACTAAATCCTACAGCTTCTCTTGTACAACCGGGGGTGTTATCTTTTGGGTAAAAATATAAAATTAGTTTTTTCCCTTTAAATTCATCCAATGTGTGTTCTTTATTATCATCACCCAGTAGTTTGAAATCAATAGCTTTATCAGATGGTTGTAATTTTGTACTCATAATATTCTCCTGATGGCTTGTTCATAATGTTTTATCAATGTATGAAGCATAAAGTTGACCACAGGCTGCTTCAATGTCTGCTCCAAAGCTTTTTCTTATAAATGTTGCTATACCATTATTTATCAAAGTCTTTTGAAAATTTAAAGCACTATTTAAGTCTGGTGAGTCTAAATCACTCTCTTTTGTTTTATTGTATATTATTAGATTTACCTTTACGGGTAGTCCCTTAAAAAGTTTTACTAGTTTGAGAGCATCCTTTGTAGAATCGTTGAAATTTTTTATCATGACATATTCTAAAGTAATTCGTTTTCTTTTAGGGATTGGTAGTTTTTTTATAGTATTTACTATGTCATTTATATCGAATTTTTTATTTACAGGCATAATCGAATTTCTTTTTTTGTTGTCAGGAGCATTTAAAGATATGGCAATGTTTACTTTAAAGTCTTTGTTTGTTAATTTTTCTAATTTGTCGAGAAGACCTGCAGTAGAGATGGTTACTTTTCTATGACTAAAATTTAATCCATCTTCAGCAAGGATAATTTCAAGTGATTTTTCAAGATTATCTAAATTATCAAGGGGCTCACCCATTCCCATAAAAACTATGTTTGTGAGTTTGTTCCCGGTTTCTGTTAGAATGTTATTAAGTTCTATAATCTGTCTTATAATTTCTCCTACAGTTAAGTTTCTTATAAATCCAACTTTAGCGGTGTTGCAGAACTTACACCCCATTCTACAACCAATCTGTGTTGAAATACAAGCAGTTATCCTATCATCATCAAACATCAGTACTGACTCTATAAAATTGTTATCTTCCAATCTAAATAAAATTTTTTTTGAGCCATCAAGTTTAGATGTGGCAATATGTTCTATTTTTAATTTTGTAAAAGAGTATGATTGATTTAATTTTTCACGAAAAGTTTTTGATATGTCAGTCATTAATGAAAAATCAAGTACGCCTTTTTGATAAATCCATTTGAATAATTGATTTCCTCTATACGGTTTTTCACCTAGAATTTTTGCTAATTTTTGTAATTCTTCCTTAGAAAGACAATCTATTTTAAAATTCATATTACTTTTGTAACTACTTTGTTCTTTCCTGCCTTTTTTGCTTCATACATTGCATTATCTACTAGTTTGTATATTGAGTTATAATCAATATCAAAATTATTTTCAACACATACTAAGCCTACTGAGATAGTAACAGTATAATCGTTTAAAAATTTAAAAGTATGATGCTCAATTAAACTCCTTATCTTTTCTGCTAAGATAGATGCCCCTTCTTTCCTTGTTTGTGGAAGTAGTATGGCAAATTCTTCTCCGCCAATCCTTGCTATAATATCTGATTTTCTCAAATTTGATTTTATAAGATTTGTTAATTCTATTAAAACCTTATCGCCTACGTCGTGTCCAAAGGTGTCATTTATATTTTTAAAGTTATCAATATCATAACTTATGAATGCAAAGGGGTGCTTATGCCTTTTTGAACTATCTAATAAGTTTTTTAATGTTTCATCAAAGAAACGTCGATTATATATTTTTGTGAGATAATCTGTTATAATTTCATATTGAGCTGATTGCATTGATAGTAAAAAATTAATGAGAAGATTACTATAAAATATGGCATAATTTAGCAAATCATTATTGTATTTTTGGGTTTCAGTAAACTGTATAAAAATATGAATCTTATCGTTAAAATTAAAAAATTCATCAATGGTGCGCTCAGAAATTAAGTCAATTTCTGGACGTAGACTTTCTTTTACTATTTCTATATTTGCTATATTTAAATTAAATTTTTGAACTAGTATTTTAATAAGGTTACAACATAAATTGTTTGAGTTATTACTTATATATGCTTTTAATGTGTAATCTTCTTTTATTGTAATCAACAAGTTTAATGGTAAAAAGATTTTTTCTAAAATATCAAGCAGAAGGTAAATGGATTCATCTAATGTGTTTGATTTCTTATGGATGATTTCAAAAATACTGTTTGCAATAGTCAACTTAAGGATATTATCAGTAAACAATTCAAGTTTGTTTTTTTCTTTAATTTTCGAATCTATTTTTGTTATTTTTTTTAAAAGCATATCTAAATTTTTTTCTTGTATAAGACCAATGTCTAGATAAGTATAATTTTTAGAAGTCAGAATATAAAACTCTGGTGGAGTTTCATATATAAGGTAAGAGAGTATTTGTAAAATAAGTGTATTTGTTTTAGTAAAGGATTCAGAAAGTATTACTATTGAGTAATTACCTGTAAGTATTTCATTAATAGAAGAAATTAATGTTGTTCGTATTTTGGCATCTTTTTGAAGAAGATTTTTAGGAATGGTTTCGTGTTTATCAATACACAATAAAATATTACTCATTTTTCGCCATGTTTAATAACATTTAATTTCTCGATGTCTTCTTTTTTTCCAAAGAGTGAAACTTTTTTTTCAAGCATTTTAACAGCTTCTTCATAATCTTTGGCTTTTATACATAATTCAATATAATCATTAATATCATTTTCGGTAGGGTTAATTAGTAAAATATAAGTTTTTAACCACTTTTTAGCTTCGTATTGGTATCCGAAAGCAATAAGTTTATTAATAAAAGTTTTTAAAAATTCAGGATTAAATGTTTTTTTAAAAAGTGAATAATAAAGTGCACATATTTTTTCTGGTATATTTTCATTTTGTAATAAATTAATTAATGTTTGTTCATTAAGATTATCATATTGCTTTGCAAAAGCATAAATTTGCTCGCTTTCTGGATTTTTTAATATAGGTGTCAGTTCGTAAAGTTCTCTAAATTCTTTTTTTATTAAATCCTCAAGATTTTTCTTTTTAAAAGCGTTATCGTATGAATTATCTTCAATGAAGATATTTGACTCAAGAATTAAGTTATATTCTTCAACAGTAGTGAAAACTTTACCATTTTCATTTAAAACTTTATTGAGTTGTTCAAGGATTATTTTTATGAATCTTTTATCTATGTAAATCAAAACATTATTAATGAGGATTATGTTAAAATAGTTATTTTCGAAATAATTACTTATATCTTCTTTTATCAGGTTGATGTTTAAGAATTTTATTTTTTCTTTTAAAAAAGGTTTTATTATGTAGTTGTTATTTTTTTTTGTAAAAAAAGAGTAGTAAGGCTCTGGAAATTTTCTAAATGATCTAATGTTATAGATCCCCTTTTTTGCTTGGGCTAAAGCTTCATCATCAATGTCAATTCCAATAATTTCGTAATTATTTATATTATTTAAAAAGAATTCTATAGCTAAAGAGTAACATTCTTCCCCAGAGGAACAACCAAAAGATAAAATATTTACTTTAAAATTTTGTGCGTATTTCATATAGTCTAATATGCAGTCAATTTGGGTTTTATGACGAAAAAAATAGGTTTCATTATTTAGCATGAAGAATTTGAGATTCTTTTTTAAGGTTTTATACAGTTCACTTATTGATAGTGAGGATAAATCTTGATTTTCTAAAATAAACTTTGTTATTATATCAATATTAGCAGAAGTTACTTTTAAACCATATTCTGTTAGTAAAAACTCTGATATTATTTCAAACAGAGTGTTTTTCTTGAAGATGTTTGATAGCGTCATTTTCGCTATTAAAAATATCAAAGAGTTTATGAAGGTTAGTATTGGTAAATATTTTTGTTATATTATCAGAGAGATTACATAGAGCCATAGGAATATTCTTATCTTTTAAAATTCTTAAGGACTGGATTAATTCGCGAAGACCAGAACTATTTAGATAGTTGACTTTATTGAAATTAATTATAATACCGATTACATCTGTTAATTTACTTATATGATTTTTGATTTCATTACCGGTAATAGCATCTATTTCATTCATAGGGCAAATAATTTCAATATTATTAACTCTTTCATTTTTATATGCCATGAAATCCTCCAAAGGGGGTTATTTTTGCATCTTTTTTAGTTCTATTTGACGTTTAAAAACATAATGTATTATTTTATCTCTATCATTTTCTCTTATCGATATAAATTCAATTCCTGCTTCATATTTATTATTTAAACTTACAACTCTGACTACTTTTCCAAAAACCTCTTTTATATTATTGATGGTACCGTTGAAATCTATTTCAACAATATTTTCTGCTTGTAGTGGTAATTCTGTAACAATTTTAATTCCACCACCAGAAATATCCTTAATAATTCCAAAATCACACTCTTTTACCATTTCGGGAATGTTTTCGTTGTTATTGTAATTTATTTTACATATTATTACCTTAAGATGAGTTTCTACTCGAAAATATTTTCTTAGTTCTTTTCTCATTAAAAAGCTTGGTTTTTTTACTTTTAGCATTAAAATGTTTTCTTTAATTCTTTCTACAACTTCACTTTTGAAGCTAAACCTACCTTTATCGGTAATAAATGAAACTTCAATTTTTGTTCCGGGGGTTAGTGGGGCAGGGATTGCATTTTTGGTAGGGACGGATATGTAAAGATAGTC
This sequence comes from Deferribacter autotrophicus, assembly GCF_008362905.1. Classification (NCBI taxonomy): domain Bacteria; kingdom Pseudomonadati; phylum Deferribacterota; class Deferribacteres; order Deferribacterales; family Deferribacteraceae; genus Deferribacter; species Deferribacter autotrophicus. Next base: position 1,935 of record NZ_VFJB01000002.1, on the reverse strand, counting down.
TTTATCAACTATTTCTATCCTGGAATCATATCTGTCTTGAAATTCTCCAGATAACACATCTACTGTAATTTTTATATTAGGTTCGAGATAGCTGTCTACACGAGTAATTTTTTCCATTATTTATATTCCTTTTCATATTTTGGAAATGATATAACAAATTTTGTGCCGTTTTTGCCTGTATCAAACATTATGTTAGCATTATGATCTTCTACTATTTTTTTTACAATTGCTAATCCCAATCCTGTTCCCTTACCTTCAGGTTTTGTTGTAAAAAATGGTTCAAAAATTTTATCTCTAATATCTTCGGGAATTCCATTTCCATTATCCTCAATTTCGAGAAATACTTTTTTATCATCGGCGTATGTTTTAACATGAATCTCTGGATTTCCATTTTCGGTTGCAGCATGATTAGCATTTATTAGAAGATTTAAGACTAATTGTTCTATGCTGGTTTTATTACCTAAAATAAGGGGCAGATTTTCATTAAGTTTAAAGATGACGTTTACATTTCCTCTTTTTATTTCATATTCACTAAAAGCAAAGACGCTTTTTATTATATGATTTAAATTTAAAGGGTATTTTTTTTCAGATGATTTTCTTGTAAATGTCATAAGATTGTTGGAAAGAGAAAAAATTCTATCAATTCCAAATTCTATTTTTTCTAAAATCGATAGTTGTTTTTCATCATTAATGGTATTTTTTAAAACGGAAAGATAGTTTTTTACAGCGGTAATTGGGTTATTTATTTCATGAATGATTCCTGAAGTTATTTGTCCAATAGTGGCTAGTTTCTCAATGTGTTGAACGTTTTCTTCAAATTTTTTAATATTTGTGATTTCTTTAAGAGTAACTAGATAATTATTGTCAATGAAAGAAAAAGTGGTAAGGAAAAAACGATTTGAATCATTATTTAAAGTAAGATATATGCCACTTAATTTATTAAACTTATTTAAATTATTTTCTAAATCTTCTAAATTATAATCGATAGTAGAAAAAATATCAAAAAAATAAGAAGTATTTAAAAATTTATTGTCTAGTATTTTCAGTTTCAATCCTTCAGTGTTCATATATTCAATAGTAAAATCTTTCTTTATTATAAATATTGCATCGGGTAATGAGCTAAGTATTTTATTGAGTTTGTAATTTAAATTTAGGATTGTTTTTTCTAATTTAACTAATTCTTCAGTTTTGTGTTTTAAAGAAACGCTTATTTCTTTTGATAAAAAATCTATTTCTTTTTCTTCAAATTTTCTTTGCTCAATGTATTTTAAAATTTCTTTTCCAAACTTTTGTGGATCGATAGGTTTTGTATAAAAAGCATCGCAACCTGCAAGCATAGATAGTTTTTCGTAATTACTATCAGAAACTGCTGTTAAGGCAATAATGGGAATATGATTTGTTGCTTTGTTAGATTTTATAATTGCAGCAGCTTCATATCCTTTTAATTTTGGTAAATTTATGTCCATAATTATTAAATCAGGCACAAGTTTTTCAGTAAGTTCGATTGCTTCAAGTCCATCTTTTGCTAAGGTTACTTCTATATTGTGTTTTTTTAGAACCAATTCCACTAATTTGAAACTTTGAAAATCATCTTCAACATATAAAACTTTAAACATTTTTACCCCAAATAGGTATTTTTAAGAGTAGTTTTTTTTCATCTTGTTCTATAATAGTGCCTGTTATTTCGGTTATTGTTTTATAATAATTATCTTTTTTCAACTCCTCTAATAATTCCGTATTTATTTCTTTTTCAATTACACAGCTCAAAAAAGTTTTATTAAAACTAAACAATAACTCTAAAATTGTACTTTTTACACCGAGAGGTATTGCTATTTCACTTCATCTAGGGCTCTTCGCAACTGCAGTCTCTTACATGTTTTTTATCAGAGGACTAAAGTTTGTAAAAGTTTCTACCACTGCAACATTATCTCTTAT